>JAEWGK010000259.1 GCA_023388385.1 Actinomycetes bacterium
CCCCCTCGACCGCGTGGACCGCGACGACGGCGCCGCCGGGATGGCGCGTGACCAGCGTGGTGACATCGCCGGACGGCGGCAGCACGTCATGCTCCTCGACCGCGGCGACGACCCCGCCGGGCACCGCGGCGGCGACGGCGGCCTCGATGACCGCGTGGGCGCTGGGCGCGTGCTCGGCGCGGGTGGCGAAGGCGATGGAGCCGTCGGGCAGCACCGTGCGCGACCCGGGCAGCGACGTGCGGCCGGTCGACGACGGGCGCGCCGGAGTCCAGTGGCGCTCGCGTCGCCAGCGCATGCCGGGCACCGGCGCCCACGGCCCCTCTCCGGCCAGCGGCGCGAGGTCGACGGCGTGGCCGTGGGCGTGCAGGGTCGCCAGGACGTGTCCGAGGGAGCGGCCGATCGGCTCCTTGCGCTTGGCGACGTGGAGCAGCTGGACGTCCTGCGCCCCCGCCGCGAAGCACGTGGCCATCGCCGGCATGAGCGCGACGGGGTTCGGCGCGAACTCCACGAACGTGGTGTAGCCGGCGCCGACGGCGCGCTCGATGGCGTCGGAGAACCAGACCGAGCCGCGGGTGCAGCGGACGAGGTAGTCGCCGTCGTGGACCGTCTCACCCGCGTGGTACGTGCGGCCGCGGTCGACGGAGCTGAACAGCGGCACCGCGATGGGCGCCGGGGCCAGATCGGAGCACTCGTAGGCCAGCTCGCCGAGGATCGGGTCCAGCGCGGAGGTGTGGCCGGCGCCCTTGACCTGCAGCGGGCGGGCCATCTTCCCCTCCGCCGTCAGGTGCTCGCAGAGCCGGCCGATGGCGTCGAGGGGCCCGCCGACCGTCGTCATGCCCGGCGCGGCGTAGACCGCGGGCTCGATGCCCGCGAACTCCGGGTGCTCCTCCAGGAGAGCGTCGAGCTCGTCGACGGACAGCTCGACCATGGCCATGCCGCCGGCGGCGTCGGAGTCGCCGATCATCCGCTCGCCCTCGCCCATGAGGCGGGCGCGGGCGCAGGCGATGCGCATGGCCTCCTCCGCGGGCAGGCCGCCGGCGGCGTAGGCCGCGGCGATCTCGCCCATGGACATGCCGACGACGGCGGCCGGCTCGGCGCCGAGGGCGCGCATCATGTCGGCCTGCGCGATCTGGATGGCGGTGATGCCGACCTGGGCGGTCTCGAGGTCGTAGGTGAGGGAGTCGTCCTCGACGAGCTCCAGCAGGGACCAGCCGGACTCGTGGCGGACGACGGCGTCGAGGCGCTCGAGCGTGGCGCGGAAGACCGGCGACAGGGCCGCGAGGTCCTTGCCCATCTTCCGGTGCTGGGAGCCGTAGCCGGAGAAGATCCACACCGGCCCCTGCGCGGCCGGGGCGTCGGCGGAGACGATGCCCGGCGCCGTGGAGCCCGCGGCGACGCGACGCAGCAGGTCGACGGCCGCAGGCGCGTCGTCGGCGGCGACGACCGCGGAGGAGCGGCCGCGGGAGCGGGCCGCGAGGGTGCGGGCGACGTCGGACAGGCCCGCCGGCGCGGCCTCCTCCAGCCAGTCGGCCAGATCGGCGGCGGCGACGCGGCGGCGCGACGGCAGCAGGCCGGACACGGGCAGCAGCGACGGCAGCTCGGCCGCCTCGTCGGAGCCGAGGTCGACGGCCGCCGGCGCGTCGTCCGGCACGTGCGCGGACGGCTTCGGGGAGGCCAGCACGACATGGGCGTTGGTCCCGCCGAAGCCGAAGCCGGAGACGCCGGCGATCTTGCGGCCGGAGTACTCGGGCCACTCGCGGGCGTCCTCGACGACCTCCAGGCGCCCCCCGTCGAAATCGATGTAGGGGTTCGGGCCGTGGAAGTGCAGGCTCGGCGGCAGGACGTCGTGGCGCATGGCCTGGACGACCTTGATGACCCCGGCGACGCCCGCCGCCGCCTCCGTGTGGCCGAAGTTGGTCTTCGCGCTGCCCAGCAGCGTCGGGCGGTCGGCGGCGCGGCCGCGGCCGAGGACGGTTCCCAGGGCGGAGGCCTCGATGGGGTCGCCGAGGATGGTGCCGGTGCCGTGGGCCTCGACGTAGTCGACGTCGCGCGGGTCGATGCCGGCGTCGGCGTAGGCGCGGCGCAGGACGTCGACCTGCGCGTCGGGGTTCGGGGCGGTCAGGCCGTTGGAGCGGCCGTCGGAGTTGACGGCGGAGCCCTTGACCACGGCCAGGACGTCGTCGCCGTCGGCCTCCGCGTCCTCCAGGCGCTTGAGCACCACCAGGCCGGCACCGTCGGCGCGGATCATGCCGGAGGCGTCGTCGGAGAACGCGTGGATGGCCCCCGTCTTCGAGAAGACGCCCAGGCGCCCGAACGCCAGGGAGGCGTGCGGGGCGGCGAGGATGTTGACGCCGCCGGCCAGCGCCAGGTCGGCATCGCCGTCGCGCAGCGCGCGGACCGCCTGGTGGATGGCGACGAGCGACGACGAGCACGCGGTGTCGATCTGGACGGAGGGCCCGCGGAAGTCGAAGGCGTAGCTGACGCGGTTGGCGATGATCGACGACGCCCCGCCGGTCAGCGCGTAGGGGTGGAAGGCCGTCGGGTCGGCGGCGATGAGCATGGAGTAGTCGTTGTTCGCCGAGCCGACGAACACGCCGACGCGCTCCCCGCGCAGATTAGAGGCCGGCAGGTGCGCGTCCTCGAGGGCCTCCCAGGTCAGCTCCAGGATGATGCGCTGCTGCGGGTCCATGTTCTGGGCCTCCAGCGGGGACAGCCCGAAGAACTCGGCGTCGAACCCGGCGATGTCCTCCAGGTAGCCGCCGCGCAGGTCGATGCCCTCCAGCTGCGCCGCCAGCGACGGGTCACCCGAGTACTCCGACCAGCGGCCCTCCGGGGGCTCGCCGGTACCGGAGCGGCCGGCGGCGAAGAGGTCCCACATCGCGTCCGCGGAGTCCGCGCCCGGGAAGCGGCCGGCCATGCCGACGACGGCGATGTCCATGTCCATCAGCTGGTCGTCGCGGACGCGGCGCGTGCGGGCGGTCTCGGCGCCCTCCTGGAAGGCGTCGTAGGCGCCGTCGTCGGCATTGTCCCGGTCCCCCTCGACGAGGCGGACGGCCAGCTTCTCGATGGTCGGGTACTCGTAGGCGACCGTCGCGTCGAGGCGCGTGCCCAGCAGGTTCTCCAGTTCCCCCGAGAGCACGACGACGTCGCGGGAGGACAGCCCGAACTCCTCCATCGGGCGTTCGGCGGTGACCTCCGCGACGGGCAGCCCCGTCGCCGACGCGACCCATTCGCGCAGCCAGGTCCGCATCGCGGCGACGGTCATCGCGCCCGTCGCGTCCTCTCGGGTGTTCGCCCCATGCTTGTCGGCCATGTCGGCTGGTGTCCTTCCGTGGTGGATGCCCCGCCGGGTGCGGGGCCGCCCGGGCCTCCCCGCCCGGGTGGCGGCGGGGGGGGAGTCCGGGCCGTCGTGCGGTGCGGCCCTCGTCAGCCGCCGTACCGGCCGTCGAGGTAGGCGGCGCGGCACACCCGTCGGGCGATCTTACCGGCAGAGGAGCGTGGGATGGCCTCGGCGTCGACGATGCGGACGTCCGCCGGCTGGATGCCGTGGCCCGTGGTGACGGCCGCGCGGATGGCGTCGGCGGCGGCCGCGTCGCCGTCGCGGCTGCGGCCGAGGTCTCGCTCGGCGATGACGATGAGCTGTTCGACCGAGTCGTCGAGGCCGCGGGCGGCGGCGTCGGCGCCGTCGATGGCGAACGCGGCGACGACGCCGGGGCGCAGGTGGTCGGTGGCGGCGTCGACCGTCGCCTCGATGTCCTGGGGGTAGTGGTTGCGGCCGGCGACGATGATGAGGTCCTTGATGCGGCCGGTGACGTGCAGCTCCCCGTCCAGGAAGACGCACAGGTCGCCGGTGGCCATCCACTCCGCGTCCACGTCGGCGCCGGCGGCGCGGGAGCCCTCCGGCAGCGCGGCGGCCAGATGGTTGCCGAAGACGCGCGCGGACTGCTCCCTGTCGGTGAGGTAGCCGTTGGGGATGTTGGGGCCGTGGACCCACAGCTCGCCGATGCGGCCGTCGGGCAGCTCCTCCCGGGTTTCCGGATCGACGATGATGAGCCGCTGGTTGCCGGCGGCCTCGCCGACGGACATGAGCGGCACCGAGCCGGCGGCGCCGGCCTCCGCGCGCTCCGGGGCGCCGGCGGCGAGGGAGTCGCGATCCACCCACGTCACGCGCGGGCGCTCCGGACGCTGCGGGGTGGTGACCAGCAGCGTCGCCTCGGTGAGTCCGTAGGACGGGCGGATGACGCCGTCGGGCAGGCCGAACGGGGAGAAGTTCGCGATGAACTCGCGGGTGGCCTTCTCCGTCACGGGCTCGGATCCGACGACGATGCCGCGGACGCGGGACAGGTCGACGTCGTCGCCCTCCGCGGGTACGGCGTGACGGTTGGCCAGCTCGAGCGCGAAGTTCGGGACGACGGTGTAGACGTTCTCCTCGTCGCTGCGCTTCGACAGCTGGCGGACCCAGCGGTCCGGGTGCTGGATGAAGTCGCGCGGGGCCATGAGGGAAAACGGCAGTCCCAGCGCCGTGACGAACGCGCCGAGGACGATGCCCATGTTGTGGTGGAACGGCAGCCAGGTCACCAGGCGCAGCGGGGTCTCCAGCTGGGCGGCGTGGAAGATCTGGAAGACGTTGGACAGCATCGACCCGGAGGTGACGCGCACGCCCTCGGGGGTGCGGGAGGACCCTGAGGTGAACAGCAGGAACGACTCGTCGTCCAGGCGCACGGCGTAGCGGGGATCGGCCTCGCCGGAGATCCAGTCCCCGGCGAGGGTGTCCGGCAGCGCGTCGACCACGATGACGCGGGGACGCTCCGCCTGCGGCTTCGCGCGGAACAGGGCGCGGACGGATGGCGCGGAGACGCGGTTGGTCAGCACGGTGACGGGCTCCGCCACCTCGAGGACGGCGGCCAGATGGTCGCCGTGGCCGGGCTCCGTCGGGTCGTACAGCGGCACGGAGACCTGGCCGGCGTACTGGGCGCCGAGGAAGGCGAAGAGGTACTCCGGCGAGTTGCCCATGAGTATGGCGACGCGGTCGCCCGGCTCGCCGACCTGCTGCAGGCGCGCGGCGACGGACTTGATGCGGGTGTTGACCTCCTTGCGGGTGAAGGAACGCACCTCGCCCTCGCGCGACGAGCTGAAGTCCAGGTAGTCCAGCTGATTGCCGTCGACGTTCCCGCTCAGGGCGGCGAGCTGGAACACCATCTCGGCGAGGTTGGGCACGGACATGGTGGGCGGGAAGGTGAAGGATCCGTCCTCCGCGATGAACTGGCTCATCGCCATGTGGATGTCCATTGATCTCCTCTGCTCTCCTGGTGATGGTCGCCGCGGACCCGTCGACCCGCATCGGGGCCGGTCTCCACGACGGTACGGATGTGACCCGTGGGGCGCATGTTCACACCCACTGTCGCATACACGGTACCCGACATTCGTTTCGTTGACGAACCATTTGCACGGGACGTGCCGCATTCCCCGCGTGACGACGCCCGGGCCGCCGGCGTCAGCCCGGGCCGCCGGCGTCAGCCCGAGCGCCCGGCGATGAGTCCGCCGGCCCACTCGACGATCCACGCCGGAGCCGTCGTGCCGGGGATGACGTTGGGGTTGGCCGCGTACATGGCGTGGACGGCGTTGCCGCCGGCGTAGGTGCCCGCGCGCGGCAGCACGGCCGTGGCGTCCGGCGGGGCGTCGCAGACGATGTCGTCCGGCGCGCAGATGTCCATGACCCGGTCGTTCAGGGAGCCGAAGCCGCCCTCGCGGCCGCCGCGCATCGTCGCGCCCGGGACGATGGGCTGCACCAGCGCCGACATGGGCTGCAGCGCCACCTCCAGGCCGACGCCGGCGACGGGGTTGCCGATGATGACGCCCGTGCCCGGCTCCCGCCGGCCGTCGGCGATGAGCGCGACGCCCGCGACGCGGTCGGCCGGCACGGCCCCGCGATCGTGGCCAAGATCCGCCGCCAGGTCGCCGGCGATGACGGCGCCCTGGGAGAAGCCGACCAGGATGAAGTCGGTGGCCGGGCACGCCTCGTGCATGCGGCGCATCTCGCCCTCGACGACGGCGCGGCCGGCGGCCTGCGAGTCGTCGTAGGACATCTCCTGCTGTGCGTTGACGTTGCGGAACTGCGCCGGGTACGGCGCCGTCCACACCAGGGCCGCGTCCGGCCCGTGGGCCTGCTGCAGCGGACGGGTGACGTTCAGCAACAGCGAGTTCGGGTTGGCCGCCGGGTTCAGCGGGTCGTCGTCGGCGCGGGACTCCCATGTGCCGGGGATGGCGATGACCTCGGTGGCCGCACAGCCCGGCGGGTTGACCGGCTCGGACGGAGCGGCGGACGACGGGCCCGGCGACGGCGCGGGACCCGGCCCCGGCCGGTTCAGCCACCAGTCGGCGCCGAGGACGAGGGCCGCCACCAGGACGACGGCGGCGAGGACGACGAGGAGCTTCCGCATGGGGATCAGCAGTACGCGGCGTCGGCGGCGTCCGCAATGGCCTTCGCGGCGTCCTGCGGCGACCGGTCCGTGCGCCCCTGCGCGACCAGCTGGCCGGCGACGGCGTCGACCAGCGCGGAGTCGACGCCGCAGTGCGCGTGGCCGGCGCCGATCAACTGGTCTTCGGTGCCGTCGACGGCGATGCCCGCGCCCTCGAGCGCGTCGAGGAAGGACTCGTCCTCCGGCGTCAGCGGCATTCGGTTGTCGGGGGCCTCGTCGGCGCGGGTGGCGCCGGGATCGCGGACCTGCGGGGACTGCGAGCCGGGCGCCGGGGTGCCGCGCGTCGCGGACGGCGCCGCGGACGGCGACGCCTCCGCGGACCCCGGGGCGGCGGACGCCGACGACTGCTCGGACTCGATCTCGGCGGTGTCGACGGTCGATCCGCCGCACGCGGACAGGACGAGGGCGGGAACGGCCATCGCCGCCGCGAGGGCGACGCGGACCCGGTCGCCCGTGGCGTCGTCACGCATTGCGCTCCTCCTCGATCCGGCCGTTGACCTCGCGGATCCAACCGCCCTGGAACTCCTGCTCCAGGCCGCCGGCCGGGATCCGGCGCTGGTCGCCGACCGGGTAGCCGAACGGGCCGTTCTCCCAGCCCGTGGAACCCCAGTGGTCGGCGATGTTCCCGTTCGGCACGGAGTGCGCATCCGCACCTGGGGTCCAGTAGATGTTGCCGTGCTCGAAGCGGACCAGGCGGCCGCCGTCGCGCAGCGGCAGCTCGCCGGAGGTCGGGTAGCCCAGCCAGCCGCCCGGGCCGCCGGCAGCGCGGTAAGCCTCGCCGATGCGGCCGAACACGGCCTGCGCCGGGCCGTCGCCGGCGCGGACGATCATCCCGCCCTGGAAGTCCTGGGCGATGCCGCCCGGGACGTTGCGGCGGTCGGACGTCGGGTAGCCCAGCGGGCCGCCCTCCCAGCCGTTGGCGCCCCACGCGTTGACGACGTCGCCGAGGACGATCTGCGCGCCGATGTCGGGCGTCCAGTAGATGGAGCCGTGCTCGAAGTGGACGAAGCGGCCCTTCCCGTCCGGGGCGGCGAGCTCGCCGGTCAGCGGGTGGCCGAGCGGGGAGGACGGGCCGCCGATCTCGGCGTAACGGGCGCCGATGCGGCCCCACAGGATGTGGGCGCCGTGGTCCGGGTGCCAGTAGGCGCGGCCATTGGCGAAGTCCTGGGCGACGCCGCCGCCGTCGGTGCCGTACTCGCCCGTGATGCAGTGGCCGAGGCCCTCGACGCTGGCGACGGCCTTGGCGATGTCGCCGCCGACGGTGCACGTGATGCCGCGGTCCTCCGGCGCCAGGCGCAGGGCGTCGGCCATGTGCGGCCACGCCTGCGTCGTCTCGAACTGCCAGTACGGCCAGGAATGGGTGCCGGAGTCGCGGAACTGGACGGTGACGGGCACGCCCTCATGGCGCGCGGTCTGCGCGAACGTCTCCGTCGTCATGCGGCTGATGAGCTCGAGCCCCCAGCCCGCGGGGTTGGCGGGCTTCGTGGAGTCGTACCTGCTGCGCTCCGTGTCCCACTGACCGGCGTTGCCGTTGCCGGCGGAGACGTAGACGCCCATGCCCTTGAGACGGTCGAGGTGCAGCTTCGGGTCGTTGTCCTTCCAGCGCTGCGAGTCGTACGGGCCCCACATCTTCGTGGCGTCGTAGCCGCCGGCCTCCTCCATCGCCGCGCCGATGGCGGCGGGCATGCCCGGGGAGGTGGTGTCCAGGTAGCCGGAGAAGCTGGCGACGAAACGGAACAGCTCCGGGTGGTGCTGCGCGATGTTCATCGCGGCGGTGCCGCCCATGGACAGGCCGGTGATGGCGCGGTCGCCGCTCGCCCGCCAGCCCTGGCGCAGCACCGGGATCAACTCGTCGACGAGGAAGCTCTCCCACTTGTAGTGCTTCCCGTTGTCCGCCTGATCCCAGTCCGTGTAGAACGACGACTCCCCGCCGACCGGCATGACGACCATGACGTTCTTGTCCGCGTAGAACTGGTCGATGGTCGTGGACAGGGACCAGCCGGAGGCCTCCTCGCTCGCCCGCATGCCGTCGAGGTGCCACACGGTCGGGAACGTGCGGTCGGGGGTGCGGTTCCAGTCGCGCGGCAGGAGCAGCTCGACGGCGACCGGCTTCTCCGGCATCGCGGCGGAGTCGATGAGCAGCCGCACGTGACGCTCGGACAGCCACTGCACCTTC
Source organism: Actinomycetes bacterium (assembly GCA_023388385.1). Lineage (GTDB taxonomy): Bacteria > Actinomycetota > Actinomycetes > Mycobacteriales > Mycobacteriaceae > Corynebacterium. Next base: position 8,656 of record JAEWGK010000259.1, read on the forward strand.
TGGACGGACACGCCCGGGGGCAGGCCCTGCAGATGCTGGTCCGTCTCCTTGACGGGCGCACGGCCGTCGCCCGGTTCGGGGGCCGGGCTCCACATCGACGACGCGGAGCCGGCCGGCGCGGCGGCGGCCTCCGGGACGGCCGCCACCGGCGCGAGCAGCGCGGCGGTGACGGGGAGGGCGGCGAGCACGGCGCGGCGCACCCGGGCGCGGCCCCGTCGGGGGGTGCGGTCGGTCCGGAACTGCGGGGAGTCGCTCATCGTGGGGCGTTCCTTGTCTGTGCGGTCTGCGGCGGACGTGACGACGTCGTCGGCGGCGCGCGGCTGCGCCGGCCGGTGCGGCATCCGGAGGTTCCCCTCCCCCGGCGGACCGCCCTGTCGTCTCACGGCTTCGTGTCTACCGCGGCTCCGCGCCGTGGCGGCGGAGGCGCGCGGCAAACCTAAGGCTAAACCCTAACTTTAGGGTTTCGGACGCCCTCACGAAAGCCGCGCCACGCGGGATGCGGCGACGACGGCCGGGGCCGCGCGGGATGCGCGGCACCGGCCGTCGTCGTCAGGCGGCGCGGAGGGGCCCTACCAGGCGTTCTGGTGGTTGAGGATGCGCGGCTTCACCCAGCCGAGGTCCCGCTCCCACAGATCCCACGAGTGGATGCCGTCCGGGGAGTACTGCACGTCGAACTGCAGGCCCTGGGCGCGGGCCGCGGCCTCGAACTCGATGGTCGACGCGCGGGACAGGGCCTCCAGGGCGATGCCGCCGACGTCGTTCGGCAGGCGCTCGTACAGCGCCTTCGGGTCGGACCAGTAGGACGGGACGCCGTTGGCGGACAGGATCTGGATATCCAGGCCCTTCATCTTGTCGATGTTGAGGAACGGGTCGTTGCGGCGCCAGGCATCGGACAGCGGGGCGCCCCACATGTCGAAGGCGTTGTAGCCGCCGGCGTCGGCCAGCGCGATGCCGATGGCCGCATGCATGCCCGGGGCGGTGGTGTGCAGGTAGCCGGACATGGCGATGACCTGGTTGAACATGTCGCGGTGGTTGTAGGCCAGCGACATCGCGGACGAGGCGCCCATGGACAGGCCCGCGACGGAGTTGTTGTCGCGGCGGATGCCGAACTCGTTCTGCAGGTAGACCGGCAGCTCCTGCGTGAGGAAGGTCTCCCACTGGTAGTTGAACTGGCCGCGGTCCGCCGCAAAGGACGGGCGCTTCCAGTCCGTCCAGAAGGAGCCCTCGCCGCCGCCCGGCATGACCAGGTTCAGGTTGGAGTTCTCGAAGATGCGCGGGGCGTGGCCCTGCCAGACCCAGTCGGAGTGGTTCCGCGGGTTGCGCAGGCCGTCGAGCATGTACAGCGCGGCGTTGCCGCCGTCGCGAGAGGGCACGACCTGCACGGGCACGTGCGTGTTCATCGCCGGGGACCAGACCATGCAGTGCTGGACCCAGTAGTTGTACGGATCCCAGGTGCAGCCGGCACGCAGGTGGGCGCGGTTCGGGCTGGCCTCGGCCCGATCGGCGGCGACGACGGCGATGCCGAAGATCATGGCGACGGCCGCAATGGCGGCGACGAGCTTCGTCTGCCAGCGGCGGGCGATCGCGCTGATGGTCATGGTTCTCCTCACGCTTCAGATGGGCTGGCACCCGGGCACGGGGCGCTTGTGGGCTGTGCTGCCCGGATTCATCGAGGGCTCGGAGGGCAACGTTACAGTTCCATCACGGACTGTTCCAACTTGTTTCCCCGGCGGAACCGGGGCCGCCGCGGAACGGACGCCCCGGGCCGCGGCGGGCCGGGCGAGCCCGCCGCCGGGCGCCGGGAGACACCCCGGGCCGTGACCTGGTCTTTTCCGGCGGCGGGCACCGGCCGATCCCGGCCGAAACGGTCGCCGTCCTGCGCAGGGCGCGCCGCCCCGGGGTCTCCCCCGGACACGGAACGCCGCCACCCCCGGTGGCCGGGGACGGCGGCGGATATGGCGCGCGGGGCGCGTCGTCAGGCGGCGAGCGCCGGGGCGACGTACACCGCGATGGCGATGCACACGACCCACAGGACGGCCAGCGCCTGCAGCGGTCGGTCGCGCAGCGCGATCTCGTCCGGGGCGCCGGCGTCGCCGCGGTCGATGTCCGCGGCGTAGCGCAGGATGGCGACGGTGAACGGCACCATCGAGACCTGGTACCAGATGTCGGACGGGGCGCCGGCGGCGCCGCCCATCTCGAATCCCCACAGGGCGTAGGCCATCACGACGCCGGTGGCGGCCAGCGTCCACACGAACCGCAGGTACGTCTCCGTGTAGCCCTGCAGGGAGCGGCGGATGCCCTTGCCCGTGCGCTTGGCCAGCAGCAGCTCCGCGTAGCGCTTGCCCGCGGCCATGAACAGGGAGCCGAACGCCGCGACGATGAGGAACCACTGCGACAGGTGGATGGCCGCCGCGACGCCACCGGCCATGGCGCGCAGCATGAAGCCGGAGCTGACCAGCGCGATGTCGATGACGGGCTGGTGTTTCCAGCCGAAGCAGTAGCCCAGCTGCAGCGCGATGTAGACGGCCGCGACGATGGCCAGGCCGAAGCCCGACGACGCCAGGAACGACAGGCCGAGCGCCAGGGCGATGAGCACGACCGCCATCGCGTAGGCCATGCCCACCGGCAGGACGCCGGCGGCGATGGGCCGGAAGCGCTTGGTCGGGTGCTGGCGGTCCGACTCGACGTCGCGGGCGTCGTTGATGAGGTAGATGGACGACGCCGCCAGGCAGAACACGACGAACGCGATGAGCACGTCCAGCATGGTCCCGGTGTCCGTGAGCGCGTCCGTGCCGGCGGCCAGCGGGGCCGCGACGACGAGGGCGTTCTTCGTCCACTGCTTCGGCCGCAGCGCCTTCAGCATCCCGTCGACGAGGTTCCTCGGCGGGTGGCCCTGGGGGTGCGCCGGCTCGTCGATGCCGTAGGTGTGCGGCTCCGAGCCGATGACGCCCCAGTCGTCGTCGCCGCGCGCGCGGTCGCGCGCGACCGGCTTCTGCTGCTCCATGGGATGGCTCTCCTCGTTCGTGGTCGTTTCGGCCGTGGCCGAATCTATCGGATGGATTCCCCCGGCTCGCGGGATGCGACGGCGCGCGCGGCGCGGGCGGCACGGGCGGTGGCCCAGCCGAGCAGCGCCCCGGCGGTGACGTCGGTCGGGTAGTGGACGCCGAGGACCAGCCGCGAGGCCATGATGGCGGGCACGCCCGCCCACGGCAGGCGGCTGCCCGTCATGTCGGCGATGGCGACGAGGGCCGCCGTCGTCGACGTCGCATGCGACGACGGGAAGCTGAGCTGGCTCGGCGTGCCGACGCCGACGCGCACCCGCGGGTCATGCGGGCGCGGGCGGCGCACGATGCGCTTGAGCACGACGGAGGCGGCGTGCGAGGTGAACGCGGCCGCGCCGACCGTCGCCCACTCCCGCCGACGGCGGCCGCCGGAGGCCAGCCACCCGGCGCCGGCGAGCGCCAGCCAGCCGGCGGAGTGCTCGCCGAACAGGCTCATCGCCTTCGCCGCGGGCACGATGCCCGGCACCTCGAACAGCGCGTCCTGGATGACGACCAGCGCGTCCGATTCGCCGAACGGGTCGCCGGCGACGCGATCAGGCTTCGAAGACATCGGCCCATCCCTTCCTGGAGGCCAGCCGCGGGTGCGCGGCGCGGTAGGCGTCGCGCAGCTCGTCGAAGCGGTCGAGGATCGCCTCCTGCAGCGTCCACGAATCCTCGAGCAGATCCTTCGCCACGGCGCGATCCCGCTTGCGGTAGACGACGCCGCGGCCGTCGGCGGTGGTGACCGTCGCGCCGTCGACGCGCGACAGCGAGAACCAGCGGGCCTCCACCGGCGCGAGGTTCGCCTGCGGGACCTCGTGGTGGGCGGGATCGTGGCGGCGCAGCGTGTGGGCCAGGCCCTTCGCCAGCCACACGGACTTCTTCAGCGGCGCCAGGCGGCCGCCGATGTCCTTCACCGGGACGCCGGGGATGCCGGACGGCTTCGGCAGGTCGCCGGCCGACGGCAGCACGACGGCATCCGGGTACCCCTTCCGCATCGCCGCGACCTTCGGCAGCGCCTCCCCGAGGAGGCCGAACAGCTGCTCCGGGCCACGCAGGAAGTCGCGGATGGCCTCGTTCTGGATGGCGACGGTGGAGTACTCCAGGCACAGCAGGTGCTTCGCCGTGGCCTTGCGCATGGACTTCACGATGCCGCGCGGGTCGCCGTCGTGCTGCAGCGCCGCGACGATGAGGCGGTTGCGCAGGTGGAAGTAGGCCTGCCAGTCGATGGCGTCGTCCTTGTCGGACCACGCCATGTGCCAGATGGCGACGCCCGGCCACGTCGCGGTCGGGTAGCCGTGGTCGGCGGCGCGCAGGCCGTACTCGGCGTCATCCCACTTGATGAACAGGGGCAGGGGCTGGCCGATCTCCTCCGCGACGACGCGCGGGATGAGGCACATCCACCAGCCGTTGTAATCGACGTCGATGCGGCGGTGGAGGTCCTTCGAGTCGATGGCCTCGCCGGTGGCGTTGACGCCGTGCTCGCCGCGGTCGCGCAGCGGGTGCGCATGGAAGTCGTGGTCGTAGTGGACGTGCGGCGCGGAAGTCCACATGAAGTCGCCGCGGCCGATGACCTCGCCCATCGAATGCAGGTGCGAGCGCTCCTGCAGATTGAGCATCTGGCCGCCGACCAGCATCGGGGCCTTCGCGTGCCTGGCGACGGCGACCGCGCGGAGCACGGAGTCCGGCTCGATGGCGATGTCGTCGTCCATGTAGAGGATGTACGGGCTGTCCGTGGCGCGCGCCGGATCGGAGTCCGGGCCGCCAAGGGCCTCGTACATGATGCGGGAGTAGCCGCCGGAGCCGCCGAGGTTGCCCTGCGGGAAGATGCGCAGCCGGTCGCCGAAGTGCTCCGCGACGGCGGCGAAGCCCGGCTCGTCCGCCGGGTGCCGGTCGCCCTGGTCGGGCATGAGAATCGCGTCGATGACGGCGTCGACCTCCGGGTCGGAGGCCAGCGCCTCCAACGCGGCGACGGCGTCGGCCGGGCGGTTGAACGTCGGGATGCCGACGGTCACGCGGCCCTCCGGCGCCGGGGTGACGGAGCCGCCCGGGTGGACCTGATCCTTCGCCGCATGCGGGGCGAACCAGCCGCCGGCGTGCAGCTCGACGTCGGTCTCGCAGGTCAGGTCGAACCAGATCCAGCCGCCGTCCTCGAACGGGGCGAGGGAGACCTCCAGCTCGACGACGGAGCGCGCCGACGGGTCGGCGGCGTCACCGGCCTGCACGCCGTCGACGGCGATGCGGGAGCCGTCGATCTTCGAGCGGTAGACGTCGACTCGCGCCATGCCGGTGAGCTCCAGGCGCAGGATCACCGACTCCAGGTTGGTCCAGCGGCGCCAGTAGGAGGCGGGCAGGGCGTTGAAGTAGGTCTCGAAGCTCACCTCGTCGCCGGCCGGGATGAGGGCGGAGGTCCGGGACGTCGCACGGACGCGGCCGGCGTTGCCCTCCGGCTCGACGAGGTACAGGGATCGGACGTCGCGCGGCTCGCCGAGCTTCGGCAGGAGCACGCGCTGCAGACGCTCGACGGCGCGGGACGCGTCGCTGGTGTCTCGGGTCATGGGCCTTTCCTGGGCTTTCAGGTCGGGGGCCCGCGCCGGGGTGCGCGGCGGGGCGCGCCGCGGGCGCCGTCGGACGGTCGTCCTCGGGCGGAGCCGCGGCGGACTCCCACGAATCCTAACCGCGGGGACGCCCCTTCCCCGGGGTCCCCGCCCGGCGCGGCGCGGGAACGGGGCGAGCGAACGGCGTCCGGCGCGGCGCGGGAACGGCATGCCCCCGTCGTCGGGCCCGAGGCGTCACGGGCACTCGGCGATCGTCGCAACGCCCTGCCGGAGTTTTTCCGCGGACCCCCGTAACAACCGGGCGCCGGGATGCACGTACCGGGTGACGGCGCCCCGACGGGCGCCCCGCGGGACCCGACGGGTCGCCGCGGACGGACACGGCGGGTCCCCAGCGGACCCGCGGAAGGAGAACACGATGACCACGCACACCATCCGCACCTCCGGCGCCCGCCGCGCCGCGCGCCTGCTCGCCGTGCCCGCGCTCGCCGCGCTGGCGTTCGGCACCGGGGCGTGCTCCGCCGACGACGCGGCCTCGGCCGCCGAGGAGACCGTCGCCGAGTCCGTCACCCTCGCCGCCGGCTCGGAGGCCGCCCCGATCGCGCAGGGCGCGGACCCGGGCTCGGAGGAGCACACCGCCACCGGCGCCGGCGTCGACGTCTCCGTGCGCGGCTACGTCAAGCCCGGCCAGCCGCTCGAGGTCACCGCGGACTGCGGGAACCCGATCGACGCGACGTTCGACACCACCTTCGGCCCGTCCGGCCCGCTGCACCCGGCCGCCGACGCCGGCAACCTCGACGCCTCGTTCAGCGCGCCGACGTCCATCCCGGCGCCGCCGGACGGCGGCCACACGGTGACGGTGATCTGCGGCGACGGCGCGACCGCGACCGTCGTCATGCCGGAGTCCGGCAACGTCGGGCAGTAGCGCGCAGTAGCCTGCCCGCATGACCCGCGCCGACGACTTCCGCCGCGCCATGGTGGACCATCACGGCGCCGTGTCGGCGTATGCCCGCCGCCGCCTCCCGGACGCGGAGGTGGAGGACGCCGTGGCGGAGGTCCTGGCGCGCGCGTGGGCGGGCTGGCCGCCGGACGGCGACCCGCTGCCGTGGCTCTACGGCATCGCCCGCAACGTCGTGCTGGAGGGCTACCGGGGCCGCGAGCGCGACGCCCGCAGCCTCGGCGCTGCGGCGGCCCTGGAGCGTCGCCGCAGGTCGGACGGCCCGGAGGACATCACGGGCGTGATGGCCGTCGGCCAGGCGATGGCGCGGCTGCGGCCGGCGGACCGGGAGATCCTGTGCCTGGCGGCGTGGGAGGGCCTGGACGACAACGGCCTCGCCGCCGCGCTGGGCATCCGCCGCGGCACGGCACGCGTGCGGCTGCACCGGGCGCGCGCCCGGCTGGCCGCGGAACTCGATCGGATGGAAAGGCAGGAGGGGTAGGTCATGGGCATCTTCGACGGTCCCGACGCGCGGGAGGAGCGCGCGATGACGCTGCTGCGCGCCGCCGACCCGTCGCCGGGTCCCGATGCGGTGGATCCGGCCGCGTCCGCGCGCCTGGTCGATCGTGTGATCGCGGGATCGCGTGACGACGCCCCCCGCGCCGCCGCACCC
>JAEWGK010000282.1 GCA_023388385.1 Actinomycetes bacterium
GCACCCGCCGGTGGGGACCAGCCCGCATCGCCTACCACCTGAGCTTGAACCCATCGACGGTCCACCGCGTACTGGTGCGCTACCGTATACCCACCCTGGCCTGCTCGACCAGGCCCCCGGGGATACCGCTACGCCGCCAGCCGGCCCGCAGCTACGTCTACGACACCCCCGGTGAGCGGTGCACATGGACATCACAAAACTCGACCAGATCCTCGACGGCGGCAGCCGGTGCGGACACGGCCGGGGCATCTGCACGCACCACTTGGGGGTCGGCTACGCCTGGTTGCATCACGAAAGTCGACGACTATTGACGGCTGGTTTACTCGGAGATCCTCGACGACGAGACACAGGAGACGTTCACCGGGGTGTGGCACCGGGCACGGCGGGTTTTCGCCGGCTACGGCATTACCGTCACCAAGGGCATGTGTGACAACGGGCTCGGCTACCGGTGACGGCTGTTCAACCAGGTGCTCGTCGCCCAGAGCATCGAGCACACCTACACCCACCTGTACCAGCCGCAAGCCAATGGGAAGGTCGAGCGGTTCACCCCGACGTTGATGGCCGAGTGGGCCTATACCGACACCCATGACGGTGACGCCACCCGTGCGCGGCGGTACCCGGAATGGTTGCACGAGTAAAATCACCACCGGCCCCATCACGCGTTGGGCAGCCAGACTCCCGCAGAGATCGTTCACAACCTCACGGGGCACAACACCTAGCCAGCGGTGCGCCGGAGGAAGCCGACGCGGTCGTAGACCTGCTCGAGCGTCCGGGAGGCGACCTCACGGGCGCGCTCGGCGCCGCCGGCCAGGATGCGCTCCAGCTCGGCGCGGTCGGACATCAGCTCGTCGTAGCGGCCGCGCAGCGGGGTGGTGAACGCCTCGAGGGCGTCGGCCGTGTCGGTCTTCAGCTGGCCGTAGCCGGCGCCGGAGGCCTGGTAGCCGGCGACGATGTCGTCGACCGGGCGGTCCGTCAGGGCGGACTGGATGACCAGCAGGTTGGAGACGCCGGGCTTCGCCTCGCGGTCGTACCGGATCTCGCCGTCGTTGTCGGTGACGGCGGAGCGGATGCGCTTGGCGGAGACCTTCGGGTCGTCGAGGAGGTTGACGATGCCCTTGGGGTTGGAGCCGGACTTCGACATCTTCGACGTCGGGTCCTGCAGGTCGTAGATCTTCGCGGAGCCCTCGAGGATGTGGCCTTCCGGGACGACGAAGGTTTTCTTGAAGCGGGTGTTGAAGCGCTGCGCGAGGGTGCGGGTGAGCTCCAGGTGCTGGCGCTGGTCCTCGCCGACCGGCACGAGCTGCGGGCGGTACAGCAGGATGTCGGCGGCCATGAGGACCGGGTAGGTGAACAGGCCGACGGAGGTGTGGTCGGCGCCGCGCTTCTGCGACTTGTCCTTGAACTGCGTCATGCGGGAGGCCTCGCCGAAGCCGGTGAGGCAGTTGAGCACCCACGCGAGTTCCGCGTGCTCCGGGACGTGGGACTGGACGAAGAGGACGGAGCGCTCCGGGTCGATGCCCAGGGCGAGCAGCTGGGCGCAGCCGGCGATGGTGCGGGCGCGCAGCTCCTTCGGGTTCTGCTCCACCGTGATGGCGTGCATGTCGGGGATGAAGTAGAACGCGTCGTAGTCGTCCTGCAGGCCGATCCACTGGCGGAGCGCGCCGAGGTAGTTGCCCAGGTGGTAGGAATCCGCGGTGGGCTGGATGCCGGACAGCACGCGCTGTCGGCGCTCGGGGGCGGTCGGGGTGCCGGGTGCGGCCTGCTCGTCAGTCATGGGGCCATGGTAGACCCAGGCCGGGCGCCGACGCCCGACGGGCCCGGGCGGGCGCGGAGGGCGTCGTCACGCGGATCGCGGTGCGCCGCGCGCACCGTGCGATGCACGGCGGCGCGCGCGCCTACGCCCCGTCGGCGTCGCCGCGATCGGCGATGAGGCGCACCGTCTTGACGGCGGCGGAGGTCGGCTCGCCCGGGTAGAGGGCGCGGACAAGCGCGACGGCCGGGCGGACGCCGTGCTCGCGCAGGACGCGGCGGACGCGCTCGCGCTCGGAGGCGGTCAGCTCCAGCGGCGCCACCGGGGGCCGGCGGCGGCGGGCGCCCAGGACGAGGGCGACGAGGGCGAGGGCGCACAACACCGCGACCCACCAGCCCCAGCCGTAGATGATCGACCAGATGAGCACGGCGACGAGGACGCCGCCGAGGATGATGGCCACGATGTCGTACCCGCCCTGGCCACCCTCGAGGGCGCGGTCGAGCCGGCGGAGCTCCTCCATGCCGGCCTCGCGGCGGGCGTCGCGCCCGACGGGGCGGCCGCCGTCGTCGGTGTGGCCGCCGGTCGGCGAGCCGTCATGCCCCGCCCGGTCGTCTCGATCGTCCATCACGGTTCCGCCTCCCTTCCTCGTCGCCCGGTCCTCATGCGCGGTCCGCGGGACGCCGCGGCCGTCGGCCCCATCCTACCGTCGGACGGCCCCGGATCCGGCACCGCCCCGGGCCGCGCCCCCGGGGAATGGGCCCCGGCAGCGATCCCCCGGATGGTATCCGGCGGGGATCGCGGTGCGGCTCCGGGCACCGCGACTGCCGCCGTGCCACCATCGACGGCATGAGCGACGCAGTCTCACCGTCCCCGGCGGCGGCATCCGGCGGAGCCCGACGATGACGGCGGCCGCGGCGATCGCCGCCACCGTCATCCTGCTCGCGCTGCCCGGAGCAGTCGTCGCCATGCTCGCGGGCTTGCGGCCGCTGCCGGCGCTGGCCGCGGCTGCGCCGGTGTCGGTGGGCATCGCGGGATGGGAGGGCTGGGCCGCCGGGGAGTTCGGCGTGGCGTGGGGGCCGTGGCCCTTCGCCGCCGCGTGGCTGGCCGCAGCGGCGATCGCGGGGTCCGCCCGGATCATCGGGGCGGCGCTGGGGCGGATGCCGGGCGCCGGCGACGGCCCGGATCCGGCGACGGTGCCGGCGGCCATCGTCGCAGCCGGCGCATCCGTCGCCGCCGGCGCACGGACACTGGCCCACCTGCGGGGGCTGCCGGACGGCGCGGCGAACCTCTGGGAAACGTGGGACGCGCAGTGGCACGCCAACGCCATCCGCTTCGCGCGGGACGAGGGCGTCGTCTCCGCCACCCGCATGGGCGAGATGATGAACCGCGAGACCCGCGCCGAGTCCTTCTACCCCACCGGCTGGCACGCGCTGGCATCGCTGCTGCCGGCCGACGCCCTGACGACGGTCAACGTGTTCGGCCTGCTCGCACCCATGGTCGTGCTGCCGGCGGGCTGCGCGTGGCTGGCGTGGCGCGTGGCCGGCCCCCGGTGGGCAGCCGCGGCCGCCCCGGCCGCGGCGGTGGCCGCCGTCGCCGCCCCGGAGATCACCGTCGCCCTGCTCGGCACCGGCTCGCTGCCATACCTGCTGTCGGTGGCGCTGCTGCCGGCGGCGCTGGCGGCGACGATGCGGGGCCCGGCGTCCGTGGCGGTGTTCGCGCTGGTCGGCGTGGTCGCCGCGCATCCGTCGTCGGGCGTGGCGGCGGCGATCCTGATGACGCTGTGGCTCCTGTTCTCCCCGTCGTGGCGCAGGCTCGGGCGGCTCGCCGGCGTCGGCCTGGCCGCGGGCGCGCTGCTGGCGCCGATGCTCCTGTCGGCGATGGGCAAGGGCGAAACCGTCGCGGGCTTCCACGGGCAGGCCGACGTCGATCG
>JAEWGK010000287.1 GCA_023388385.1 Actinomycetes bacterium
GGCAGCGGCCGTGGAGGAGGCCGTGGAGCTCGCGGCCGCCGCCGGTATCGCGGAGGAGCTGGCGCGACCGCTGGCGGAGCACGTCCTCGCGGACCCCGTCGACTGGCCGGCGCAGGTCGCCTCCGCCGCGGAGCACGCCGACTGGATCCTGGAGGTCGGCCCCGGCGCCGGCGTCGCGCCCCTGACCCGCGCCCTGCTGGAGGGCACCGGCGTCGGCGTCGTCGAGGCCGCCGTCGACGCCGGCCAGGCGCAGCTGTTCGAGCCGGGCTCGGCGCCCACACGGCCCGCGGCGTGGACGGAGCACATGCCGGCCGTCGTCCGCCGTGGCGGGCGCCTGCGCGTGGAGACCGCCTTCACCCGCGCCACCGGGCGCTCGCCCATCCTGCTCGGCGGCATGACGCCGACGACCGTCGACCCGGCCATCGTCGCCGCCGCGGCCAACGCCGGGCACTGGGCGGAGCTCGCCGGCGGAGGCCAGGTCACCCCGGAGGTGTTCCGCGCGAACGTCGCCCGCCTCGCAGATCTGCTTGACGACGGCGCCTCCGCACAGTTCAACACCATGTTCCTCGACCCGTACCTGTGGGGCCTGCACATCGGCTCCCGCCGCCTGGTGCAGCGCGCCGTCGCCGACGGCGCGCCAATCGACGGCGTCACCGTCTCCGCCGGCATACCGGAGACCGAGGACGCCGCCGCCCTCGTCCGCGAGCTGCACGACGCGGGCATCCCGCATGTCTCCTTCAAGCCCGGCACCGTCGACCAGATCCGCCGCGTGCTGGGGATCGCCGACGCGGTCGCGGAGGACGGTCCGGCCGGCGCCGCCGTCATCATCCAGGTCGAGGGCGGCCGCGCCGGCGGCCACCACTCGTGGGAGGACCTCGACGACCTGCTGCTGGCCACCTACGCCGACGTCCGCGCCCGCGGCAACGCCGTGCTGGCCGTCGGCGGCGGCATCGGCCGCCCGGAGCAGGCCGCCGACTACCTCACCGGCGAGTGGTCCCGCCGGCACGGCAGGCCCGCCATGCCGGTCGACGCCGTCATCGTCGGCACCGCCGCGATGGCGGCGAAGGAGGCCACCGCCTCCGCCGGCGTCAAGCGCCTGCTCGCGGAGACCCCGGGCACCGGCGCGTGGGTCCCGGCCGGCGGCGCCGCCGACGGCATGGCCTCCGGTCGTTCCCAGCTGGGCGCCGACATCCACGAGATCGACAACGCCGCCGCCCGCGCCGGGCGCCTGCTCGACGAGGTCGCCGGCGACGCGGACGCCGTCGCGGCCCGCCGCGCCGAGATCGTCGCCGCCATCGACGCCACCGCCAAGCCCTACTTCGGTGACGTCTCCGCCATGACGTACCGCCAGGTCATGGACCGCTACGTGGAGCTCGCCGCCCCGGCGGGGGAGTTCCTCGACCCGAGCTGGGCGACGCGATTCGGCGTGCTGCTCGACCGTTTCGAGGCCCGCCTGGCCGACGCCGACTCCGGCGAATTCGCCTCTGTCCGCGGCGGGGCGGCCGACGGCGATCGCGCCGCGGAGCCCGCCGACGCGGCGCGTATCGCGGAGCGCTACGACGCCGACGTCGTCCTGCACCCCGCCGACGCCGCCTTCTTCCTGGAGGCCTGCCGCACCCCGGGCAAGCCCGTGAACTTCGTGCCCGTCATCGACGCCGACGTCCGCCGCTGGTGGCGCTCGGACTCCCTGTGGCAGGCGCACTGCGACCTCTACGACGCCGACGGCGTCTGCATCATCCCCGGCCCCGCCTCCGTCGCCGGCATCGAGCGCGTCGACGAGCCGGTCGCGGAGATCCTCGGCCGCTTCGAGGACGCGGCCGCCCGCGCGCTGTCCGGCGCCGGCGCGGCGGCCCAGGCCGACCCCGCCGACGAGCCGGCCGGGGCGGCGGATCCCGTCGCCGCGATCGTCGCCGCCCCGGTCGTGCACTGGGCCGGTCGACAGGCCGTCAACCCGGTCCATCGCCTCGGCGCGCCGGGGCAGTGGCAGCTGGACGACGCCCACGATGGGGCGATCCACGCCCCCACCGGCGCCCGCCTGGACCGTGACGGCGACGGCGGCGCGGTCCTCACCGTCCCGCTGTCCGGCGTGGGCCGCCCCGCGGAGCTGCGCCTGTCCATCGCCGCGCCCGCCGCACCGGGCCGCGCCCCGGTCATCGGGGAGGACGCCGCCGTCGACGCCATGACGGAGCTGACCCGCATCGCCGCCGGCGGGACCCTGCCGGAGCCGGACGCGGCGGGGACCGTGACGTGGGAGTCCACGTGGACCGAAGACCGCGCCGCCGACCACGGCGCCGTCACCGGCGGCGGCCCCCGCACCGTCCCGGACGCCCTGGTCGGCCACGCCTGGCCCGCGATCTTCGCCGCCGTCGCCCACGGCACGGCGGATGACGGCGCCCGCGTCGTCGAGGGCATGCTGTCGCTGGTCCACCTGGAGCACCACATTCGAATGGAGGGGGACCTGCCGTCCGACGGCGCCCGCATGCGGGTCTCCGCCCGGGTCGACGAGGTTTCCGACACCGAGATCGGCCGCGTCGTCGTGGTCCGCGCCTGCGTCGGGGAGGTTCCCGGGGAGCGGCCGACCGCCGGCGTCCGGGACGTCGCCACGCTGACGGAGCGCTTCGCCATCCGCGGCCGCGGCGGCGACGCGACCGCCCGGCTGAACACCACCCCGCTGCCGACGGTGGAGGACACCCCGCGGTCCTTCCGGCACCGCGTCACCGTCACGGCGCCGCGGTCGATGCAGGCGTTCGCGGCCGTCACCGGGGACCGCAACCCCATCCACGTCGACGATCGCGCCGCGCGCCTGGCGGGCCTGCCGGGCGTCATCGCCCACGGCATGTGGCTGTCCGCCGTCGCCGAGCACGCGGCGGCGCAGGGGCCGGCGGGCCTCGGCGGCGGGGTCCGAGAGTTCACCGCCACCATGCTGGCCCCCGTGGCGCCCGGCCAGGAGATCACGGTGACCGTCGAGCGCCGCGGCCTGGACCTGCGGCCGGGCCTTGGCGAGGTCCGCGACGTCGTCGCCACCGTCGACGGGGAGCCGGTGCTCACGGCGACCGCGGTCGTCGCCGCGCCGCGGACGTTCTACGCCTTCCCCGGCCAGGGCATCCAGCAGCGGGGCATGGGCCTGGCCGCCCGCGCGGAGTCCGCGGCGGCCCGCCGCGCCTGGGACGCCGCCGACGCGTACGCGCGCGAACACCTCGGCTTCTCCGTGCTCGCCGTCGTCCGCGACAACCCGACGGAGATCACCGTCCGCGGCCGCCGCTTCCACCATCCGGACGGCGTGCTCAACCTCACGCAGTTCACGCAGGTTGCCATGGCCACGCTGGGGCTGGCCCAGACCGCGCAGCTGCGCGAGGCGGGTGTGCTGGACGAGGACGCCTGGTTCGCCGGCCACTCGGTCGGCGAGTACAACGCCCTGGCTGCCTTCGCGGGCGTCGTCGGCGCCGGCGAGGTGCTGGAGATGGTCTACCACCGCGGCCTGACCATGCACGGGCTCGTCCCGCGCGACGCGTCCGGCCGCTCGGACTACGGCCTTGCCGCGTTGAAGCCGGACAAGGCCGGCATCGCGGAGGACGACGTCGTCGCCTACGTCGAGGGCGTCGCCGCGCGGTGCGGCGGCTTCCTCCAGGTCGTGAACCACAACCTCGCGGGCCGCCAGTACGCGGTCGCGGGCACGAACGAGGGCCTGGCCGCGCTGGCGGAGGCCGCCGGCGACGACGCCGTGGTCCGCATCCCGGGCATCGACGTGCCGTTCCACTCGTCCGTGCTGCGCGCCGGCGTCGACGAGTTCCGCGGCCACCTGGACCGCCTGCTGCCGGAGCGCATCGACGCCACCCGGCTCATCGGCCGCTACATCCCGAACCTCACGGCGCGCCCGTTCGCCTTGACGGAGGAGTTCGCCCGGGGAATCGCCGACGTCGTCGACTCCGAGATCGTCGACGGCATCCTGGCGGACTTCGCCGCGGCCGCCGCCGACCCGGGCCGCCTGGCCCGCCAGCTGCTGCTGGAGCTCATGACCTGGCAGTTCTGCTCCCCGGTGCGCTGGATCGAGACCCAGGACCTGGTGATGGGGGAGTGCGGCGTCGACCGCGTCGTGGAGATCGGCGTGGGCGCCGCCCCGACCATCGCCACGCTCGCCGCGCGCACCGTGCAGCTGCCGCGACACCGCGGCCGCGACGTCCTTGTGCAGAACGTCGAGC
>JAEWGK010000040.1 GCA_023388385.1 Actinomycetes bacterium
CGTTGCGCGCCGCCATGCGCCGCGCGGCCGCCCGGGCCGGCGGGCCCGGCTACGGCGGGGCCCTGCGCGCCGAGCTCGACACCGTGCTCGGCACCGCCTGGGATGACGCCCTGGAACCGCTGCGGCCTGGCACCGCCGGGCACCTCCCGGCCCCGGAGTGGGGCGGGCAGGACACCACGGCCCCGGAGCCCGGGCGTGACGGCCCGTGGGACGCCCGCGACGGGCAGGATGCCGCCGTCGTTCCGCTGGTCCCGCGCCGCGCCGTCATGTGAGCACGCGCACGGCGGAGGCCGCACGTCACGACGTCATGCGCGACCCGACTCGACGACCGCGATGACGTCGCCGAGCGTGCGCAGACCAGCGACGTCGTCGTCCTCGAAGCGGACGCCCGTCTCCTCCTCGCAGCGCACGGCCAGCTCCACCACGCCGAGGGAGTCGAGCCCCAGGTCGTCGCGGAGATCGTCGCCGGGGGAGGGGGCTTCCTCCAGGTCGTCCTCGGGGATGCCCGCGACGCGCAGCAGGATGGGCGTCACCTCCGCCCGGGCGCCCGACAGGCCGTCGAGTGGTCCGGAACCGTCGCCGTGGCGGGACGCGCCGGAGCCGCCCGCGGGGGCGTCGGCGCCGGCGTCGTCCAGCATCGCGGCGAGCGCGTCGCCGAGGGAGCGCGTCATGGCCTACTCCGCCCCGGAGTCCGGATCGACGTCGGACTCCTTCTTGTCGACGTGCGCGACGGCGGTCGGATCGGTGATCTTCAGCTCCTCCGCGGCCTCCGCGGCGACGGACATGTCGATGGTGCCCTCGCGCGCCAGACCCATGAGCGCCGCGACGACGACGGACTCCGCGTCGATGTTGAAGAAGCGGCGGGCCCCCTCGCGGGTATCGGAGAAGCCGAAGCCGTCGGCGCCGAGGACCGTGTAGTCGCCCGGGACCCACTTGCGGATCTGCTCCGGCACGGCCTTGGCGAAGTCCGTGACGGCGACGAACGGGCCGTCGGCGTCCTCCAGCACGCGCTGGACGTAGGGCTCCTCGATCTCGGCGCCCGGGTTGCGCAGGACCTCGGTCTCGCGGGCCTGGCCGTCGCGGGCCAGCTCGTTCCAGGAGGTCACGGACCAGATGGAGGCGTCGACGCCGTACTTGTCGGCGAGCAGCTCCTTCGCGCCCAGCGCCGCCTCCATGCCGATTCCCGAGGCCAGGAGGTTGACGTGCTTGTCGCCCTCGGCGGCCTCGTACAGGTAGATGCCCTTGAGCAGGCCCTCGACGTCGAGGTCCTCCGGCGCCGCCGGCTGGGAGATCGGCTCGTTGTAGATGGTGAGGTAGTAGATGACGTTCTCGCCGCGGCCCTCGCCGTACATGCGGTCGATGCCCTCGCGGATGATGTACGCCGCCTCGTAGGCGAACGCCGGGTCGTAGGCGACGACCGACGGGTTCGTCGACGCCAGGACCGGGGAATGCCCGTCCATGTGCTGCAGGCCCTCGCCGGTCAGCGTGGTGCGGCCGGCGGTGGCGCCGAGCAGGAAGCCGCGGGCGCACTGGTCGCCCGCCAGCCACATGGAGTCGCCGGTGCGCTGGAAGCCGAACATCGAGTAGAAGATGTACAGCGGGATCATCGCCGTGCCATGCGTGGCGTAGGACGTGCCGGCGGCGACGAACGACGCCATCGAGCCGGCCTCCGAGATTCCCTCGTGCAGGATCTGGCCGTTGTCGGCCTCCTTGTACGACAGCATGAGGTCGTTGTCGACCGGCGTGTAGTTCTGGCCCTGCGGGTTGTAGATCTTCAGCGTCGGGAACCAGGAGTCCATGCCGAAGGTGCGGGCCTCGTCCGGGATGATCGGGACGAAGCGCTCCTTGAGATCCTTGTCGCGCATGAGGTCCTTGAAGATGCGGACCACGGCCATCGTCGTGGCGACCTTCTGCTTGCCGGAGCCCTTCAGCATGTTCTTCAGGGCGTCCATGCCCGGCACCGTCAGCGGCTCGTAGGACGTGCGGCGCTCCGGCAGGAAGCCGCCGAGCTCCTTGCGGCGCTCCAGGAGATACTTGATCTCCTCGGAGTCCGGGCCCGGGTTGTAGTACGGCGGCAGGTACGGGTCCTTCTCCAGCTCCTCGTCGGAGATCGGGATGTCCTGCTTGTCGCGGAAGATCTTCAGATCGTCGAGCGTCAGCTTCTTCATCTGGTGGGTCGCGTTGCGGCCCTCGAAGGAGTGGCCCAGGCCGTAGCCCTTGATGGTGTGGGCCAGGATGACCGTCGGCTGGCCCTTGGTCTCCAGGGCGCGCTTGTAGGCGGCGTAGAGCTTGCGGTAGTCGTGGCCGCCGCGGCGCAGCGCCCAGATCTCGTCATCCGTCCAGTCCTCGACCAGCTTCGCGACCTCGGGGTCGCGGTTGAAGAAGTGCTCGCGGACGTAGGCGCCGTCGTTGGCCTTGAACGTCTGGTAGTCGCCGTCGCCCGTGCGGTTCATCAGATCGACCAGGGCGCCGTCCTTGTCGGCCTCGAGCAGGCGGTCCCACTCGCGACCCCACACGACCTTGATGACGTTCCAGCCGGCGCCGCGGAAGAAGCTCTCCAGCTCCTGGATGATCTGGCCGTTGCCGCGCACCGGGCCGTCGAGGCGCTGGAGGTTGCAGTTGATGACGAAGGTCAGGTTGTCCAGCTCGTTGATGGCGGCCATGTGGATGAGGCCGCGGGACTCCGGCTCGTCCATCTCGCCGTCGCCGAGGAACGCCCACACGTGCTGGTCGGAGGTGTCCTTGATGCCGCGGTCGTGCAGGTAGCGGTTGAAGCGGGCCTGGTAGATGGCGTCCATCGGGCCGAGGCCCATCGACACCGTCGGGAACTCCCAGAATTCCGGCATTCCGTGCGGGTGGGGATAGGACGGCAGGCCCCCCTGTTCGCGGGACACCTCCTGGCGGAAGCCGTCGAGGTCGTCCTCCGTCAGCCGGCCCTCGAGGAATGCGCGTGCGTAGATGCCCGGCGACGCGTGGCCCTGGAAGAAGATCTGGTCGCCGCCGCCCGGGTGGTCCTTGCCGCGGAAGAAGTGGTTGAAGCCGACCTCGTACAGCGGGGCGGAGGAGGCGTAGGTGGAGATGTGGCCGCCGACGCCGATGCCCGGGCGCTGCGCGCGGTGGACCATGATGGCCGCGTTCCAGCGGATCCAACGGCGGTAGCGCTTCTCCATCGCCTCGTCGCCCGGGAAGTCCGGCTCCATCGAGGTCGGGATGGTGTTGACGTAATCGGTGGAGGTCAGCGGCGGCAGCGGCACCCGCTTCGCCGTCGCGCGCTCCAGCAGGCGGAGCATGAGGAAGCGCGCGCGCTCCGGGCCGGCGGATTCCAGGAGGCCGTCGAAGGAGTCCATCCACTCGCGGGTCTCCTCGGGGTCGGCGTCGTTCAGGTATGACGCGACCCCGTCGCGGATGAGCGGGACGTGGGTGTCGTCCTGGTGGGCGGTATCCGGCGTGTCGGCCATGGTTCCTCCTCGGTTCAGCGGAGGCGGGGCCGGGCGCGGCCGGTCCCGCAAGGTTTCCCTTGCCATGGTACGGAGGGACCCGACACGCGGCACGGATCGTGCCGGAGGGCGGAGGTGCATCCCAGCGGTCGTGGACATGTCACCCGGGATGCGGGCTGACGTGTGCGCTGGGGATTCCCGTCCCGGACCCACCATCGGCGGCCCGACGCGGTAAACTTTCGCGCAGCAACCGAGAGACCGGGCCCCGCCGACCGCGGCCGGGGACCCGGCGACACCGTCTTTTCGAGGAGGACGACGAACGTGGGCGACGCCTCTGGCGCTGGCCGGAACATCCCGGGAAAGCTGGGCCTGGAGAAGGGCCAGCGGGTCCAGGAGGTCGGGTGGGACACCGACTGCGACAGCTCCATCAGCGAGGAGATCGAGAACTTTCTGGGTGAGGACCTCATCGAGGAAGACACCGACGAGGTCGTCGACGTCATCCTCCTGTGGTGGCGTGAGGAGGACGGCGATCTGGTCGACGGGCTCGTCGACGTCACCCGCCCGATGGACGAGGACGGCTGCATCTGGCTGCTGACCCCGGGCGCTGGCCGCCCGGGCGCCGTCGACCCCGGCGTGATCGACGAGTCGGCGCAGCTGGCGGGCCTCACCGGCACCTCCGCCATCCGCCTCGGAGAGTGGCAGGGCAATCGCCTTGTCCCGCGCGGCGCGAAGCGCCAGTAGCGCGACCCGCGCCCCGTTCCGGGGCCCGCGTGGCCCTGTGCTACGGTTTCCTGGTTCACCGTTCGGCGCCGAGCAGTCGGTTTTCCACCGGTGACCGGCGGCGATAGCTCAGTGGTAGAGCACTGGTTTTACACACCAGCGGTCGGGGGTTCGACACCCTCTCGCCGCACGAGGGGAGCCCCGTCCATGACCGGATCGCGACGATCCCCCGCCCGCCCGAACGCGGCGGCGCGGCGCATGGCGGGGCTCCTCGCGGGCTTTGCGGCGGATCGCGCATTCGGCGACCCGTCCCGCGCCCATCCGGTCGCCATGTTCGGCACGTGGGCGACGTGGCTGCGCCGCCGTATGCACCGCGATTCCCGGGCCGCGGGCGCCGCCTACGTCGCCGCCGCGGTTATCCCGCCCGTCGCCGCCTCGTGGTGGCTGTCCCGCAGGCTGCCCGCCGTCGCCCTCGCCGCCGCGACGTGGGCGGCGCTTGGTGGCACGACGCTGGCCCGCACCGGCGAACGGATGGCCCGTCGCCTCGACGCGGTGGGGGAGCCGGGGCCAGGCAGCACCGCGGGGGAGGAGGCTCCCGCCGACGCGGACGTGGCCCTCGACCGCGCCCGCGAACTCGTCCCGTGGCTGTGCTCCCGCGATCCCTCGGCGCTCGACGCCCCGGGCATCGCGCGCGCGACGGTCGAGTCCCTGGCGGAGAACACCTCCGACGCCGTCACCGGCACGCTGTTCTGGGGCGCGATGGCCGGGGCGCCGGGCGTCGTCATGCACCGCTGCATCAACACGCTCGACGCGATGGTCGGCTACCGCACGCCCGAGTACCGGAACTTCGGCTGGGCCGCGGCGCGCCTCGATGACGTGGTCAACTGGGTGCCTGCCCGCCTCACCGGCATGGCGACGGTCGCCGCCGGGCCCGACCGCCCCGGCGCCGCCCGCGCGTGGCGCCACGACGCCGCGAAGCACCCGAGCCCGAACGCCGGCGTGCCGGAGTCGACGGCGGCCGGCGCGCTGGGCGTCACGCTCGGCGGTGCGACGGTGTACGCGGGCGGGATGGAGGAGCGCCCGAGGCTTGGCGACGGCCCCGCCCCCGGCGTCCCCGACGTCCGCCGCGCCGTGCGGCTCACCCGCCGGGTGCAGGACATCGCCGCCGTGATGACGGTGGCGCCGGTGGCCGCCGCGGCCCTGGCCGGGGTGCTGCGCCGCGGGTGTGAACGCCGGCGGGCGAGGAGAGCCCGCCGCCGCTAGAAACGGTCGCGCCGACGGCGGCTGCGCTGCAGATCGAGGTTGTGGCCGGATTCGCCGTAGCGGCGGGCGAGGCGACGGGCGCGCTCGGCCTCGGCGGCCTCCTCGGCCGTCAGCTCCGGCCCGTCGGCCGAGGCGGCGCCGTCCGCCGGGTCGGCGGGTTCCGCCGCGGCGCCGGGGGCGGGGCTGACGCGGGAAACGCCGTCACGGCCCTGCGGAGGCCCGTTGCCGACGGCCACCTGGCGCAGGAACTCCTCGTGCTCCTCCTGTTCCTCGCGCTCACGGCGGCGTTCCCGGATCTCGGCGAACACGAACCACGCGACGGCTGCCGGGGCGGCGATGCCGAAGAAGATCCACTGGATGCCGTAGGACAGGTACGGGCCCGACGTCAGCTGGGGCAGGGGGATGGGCAGGAGCGACCCCGGCTGATCCTCGGCCAGCTGCAGCCAGTCGTGGTCCAGCCCGACGCCGAGCAGCCCGGAGATCTGGTCGGTGGAGATGCCGTAGACCTGGATCGGGTCCTCGTCGGCGATGGGGGCGCGGTCCGGATCGATCTCGTTCATCCGGGCGTATGCCTTCAGCTCGACCTCGCCCGACGGCGCGGGCTCGTAGTCCGGCACGTTGCCGTCGGTGGGGTGCGCCCAGCCGCGGTTGACCAGGATCTCCCGCCCGTCGTCGGTGCGGAAGACGGTGAGCACCTGCATGGCCGGCGTTTGGTCGACGGGGCGGTTGCGCAGCACGACCTCGCGGTCCGGCTCGTAGGAGCCGCGGACGATGACGCGCCGCCACTCGTCGTCGTGGTGGATCCGGCCGTCGTGGAAGATCTCCGACGCCGGCACGGGGTCCGTCTCGAACGCCTCCTCCAGCTGATGGTTGCGCGCCTGCACCGCCTCGTTCTTGCCCAGCTGCCAGGGCGCCAGAACAGTGAAGGCGAGGTAGGCGAACGCGATGGCGACGACCGCGGCCAGCACCCAGCCGGGGGTCAGGAACGTCCGCATCCGCTTCATCACGTTCCCCACCTTAGCGCCGGGCTCGACACATGAGGACCGCGCGCCACCCCGCGGAATACCGGTCCGCCGGACGCCCGGGAGTAGAATTGTCCGGAACGCCGGGGTCGACGGCATCCCCCGGTGCGCGTCCGGCCGCGCCGGAAGACGGCCCCGATGCCGCAGACCCGTGGAGTGGAAACCCGTGCCCCGATCGACGCAGCTGTTCTCGCCGCGCCATCGCCGCGTGCTGAGGCAGTTCCTGCAGTTCGGCATCGTCGGCGGCACCGGCGTCGTCGTCAACACCATCGTGCTGGTCCTGGCCCGCAAGGCCGGTCTCGAATTCGGGATCAACGAGCACGACGTGTTCATGAACCTGCTGGGCACCCGCTGGAACATCCGCTGGTCGCACGTCTACGCGACCATCGCGTTCCTGCTGGCCAACATGTGGAACTTCCAGCTCAACCGCTCCTGGACGTTCCGCGTCGAGCACCGGCCGAACTGGTTCCGCCAGTTCCTGCCGTTCCTGCTGGCGGGCCTGTCGGGCTGGGTGGTCAGCCTCATCGTCATCACGCTGCTGACCAACCCGACGTCGCCGCTGGCGCTGCCGCAGGACATCTTCGACGACTCGACGGGCCTGCGCACCCGCCTGTACTGGGCGAACCTCATCGGCGTCCTGCTGGGCACCCCGGCGAACTTCGTCATCAACAAGCTGTGGACGTTCCGGCTGCGCGGACGCGGCCGGCCCGGGCGGGAGCGCGTGGAGCTCAAGGAGCTGTAGCGCGCTCGCGGACCCACTCGACCAGCGCCGGGGTCGCGGCCTGGATCTCCTCGCGGGTGCGGCGGAAGCCCTCGTCGCCGCCGTAGTACGGGTCGTCGACCTCGGCGCCGTCGGGGGAGTCGGGGTCGAAGGAGCGCATGAGGCGGATGCGCTCCTCCGGGATGCCGCGGGCGATGAGCTGGGAGACGTGGCCGGAGTCCATGGCCACGTAGAGGTCCGCGTCGGCGTGCTCGGCGCCGAGCTGCGCGGCGACGTGCGACGGGTCGTAGCCGTTGTCCTCCAGTTCCTTCCTCGCGCGGCGGTCGGCGGACTGGCCGACGTGCCAGCCGCCGATGCCGCAGGACGCGACGCGGCAGTCCGCGTCGAGCCCGGCCTCCTCCAGCGCCTCACGGACGATGATCTCCGCCATCGGCGAGCGGCAGATGTTGCCGCTGCAGACGAAGACGACGTAGAGGCCGTCGGTGCCGACGTCGGTCATGTGGGGTTCCTCCCGGGGTCGGTGCGGTGGTCGCGGCCGGGCGCCGGGGGCCGTGGCGCGTGGCGCGCCGTCCTCGGTGCCGCATGCGGTGGTGCGGCGGCCGGCCGATGCGCGGGACGTCCCGCGCGGGTCCGGCGGGTCACGCTACCGGATACCCCAGGACGCCGCGCACCAGGGAGTCCAGGTGGCCGGCGTCGCGGGCGGCGCCCTCGGCGGTGGCACGCTCGGCGTCGTCGCCGTATCCCCAGCTCACGGCGATGGCGGGGAGCCCAAACGCGTGGGCGCCGTCGATGTCGTGGCTGCGGTCTCCGATCATGACGACGCCCGGCACCGGCGACACGCCCGCGTCCGCCAGCCGCATGCCCTCCGGGGCGCCCGGGGCGTCGGAGGGCAGGCCGAGCACGCGCAGCGTGTGGCGCACGACGTCGATCTTGGCCTGCCGGTCGCCGCCGTCGTCGGCCGCGCCGATGAAGTCGAAGCGGTCCAGGACCCCGAATCGGTGCAGCACCTTCCGGGTGAAGTGGCCGCCCTTCGACGTCGCCGTGGCGATGACCCAGCCGCGGCGCCGCCACTCGTCGAGCAGCTCCGGCCAGCCGTCGAACATGCGCGTGTCCGCCCAGCCGCCGCGGTGCTGCTGCAAGCGGTAGAGCCGCAGGGCCTCGGCCGCCGTGGCCTCGTCCATGCGCAGCGACCGCAGGCTGTCCAGCATCGGCGGTCCCGCGATGCCCGCCATGAACGCCTCGTCCGGCATCGGCCAGCCGATGGTCTCCAGCGCCTCGCGGACGCCGGCCTGGATGCCGGGCAGCGAGTCGCTGATGGTCCCGTCGACGTCGACGAGCACGGTGGGCGGGTGCGGGTGAGGCGTGTGCGGCGCGTTCG
>JAEWGK010000091.1 GCA_023388385.1 Actinomycetes bacterium
ACGCCGAGCCCGACGACATCGACGGTCTGCTCGTCGACGACGAGCCCGGCGACGGCGCCCGCCGCCGCGACGGCGCGCGCGCCGGGGCCGGGGACGCGGATGTGGATGCGGAGGCGCCCGCGGAGGACGACGGCTCGGTCGTCGAGGGCGACGTCGTCTACGAGCTCGAGCCCGCGCACCAGGCTGAGGCGGGGCGTGACGACGACGCCGTCCCCGGCGACGACGCCGATTCCCACGCGGACGCCGTCGCCATCGGCCTCGCCGACCCGGCCGACGCCGGCGAGGACGGCGTGGCGGAAACCGGCGACGAGTCCACCCCGGCGGCCCCGGCCGCGGAGGCGCAGCTGGACGAGGGTCTCGACGCCCACGTCGCGGCCGCGGACTTCCTCGCCGCCCGCGACCGCCGCACCGCCAGGGAGAAGATGGCGGACCTCGCCTCCGCCGCGGAGCCCCCGGCCGACGACTACGGCGACCGCGTCGAGGACGGTGGCATGGAGGATGCGCCGGAGCCCGGCTCCGCCGTGGCGGTCGCCGCGGACGACCGTGCCGGGGATGACGCGGACGCGGCCGCGCCGGCCGACCCCTCCGACCGGGACCTCCACGACCTGCCGGAGGACCAGGAGCTCACCGCCGACGACTACGCCTGGGCGGAGGCCCGCCGCGGCCGCGGCGGCTTCGATCCCGTCGCCGACGCCCGCTACGCGGAGACGCGCTTCGCCCGCCGCCGCCGCACCGTCTACGGTCTGCTGGCCGTCACGGTGCTGGCGTTCGTCGTCGGTGTCGTCCAGGGCGGCTGGTGGTGGGCGGCCCCGGCCGCCGCCGTGGCCCTCACCGTCGCGTACCTGGTGACGCTGCGGCGCACCGTCGTCGCGGAGCAGGAGCTGCGCGCCCGCCGCATCGCGGGCCTCAAGCGCCGCCGCATGGGCGTCCGCAGCCGCGAGGCGGAGGAGCTCGGCATCCCCGAGCGTCTGCGCCGGCCGGGCGCCATCGTCGTCGAGCTCGACGACGAGGACCCGGACTTCGCCGACGTCCCCTTCTCCGAGGACGACGGATACCTCTACGGCGACGATCGCCGGGCCTCGGGGCTGTAGCCGGGCAGGGGGACGTCGTCACGCGGACCCCGCGGCCTGAAACTCCCCCATTCCGCGCTCCACCTGCCGTTTTGGCGGGTGGGGCGTTCGTTGTTAGGATGGTCGACGTTGCCGACGCGGACAGCGGCCGCGGAACGCACGGGGCTATAGCGCAGTTGGTAGCGCGTCTCGTTCGCATCGAGAAGGTCAGGGGTTCGATTCCCCTTAGCTCCACCACAGGGAACCCCCGGGTCACATGGCCCGGGGGTTCCTTCGTGTGCGTGGGGGGCTGCTGCGTGCTGAGTCTGAACCGTCCGCTCGGTCCGCCGTTCATCGCCCAAAATGGCTATTGGAATAAGTTCACGATGTGTTCACCCGCGGGTTGTTCGGGCTGTTTCCGCACGGGCGTAAACCAACCCGCATGACGACGACACGCAGCCCCCGCACGGGCACGTACACGGACAACGACAGCCGAATCACGCCGAACGACGGTGCCGGAGGACTCAACCCCGCGGCCATGGGGACGGTCTTCGCCGTCGCCGCCGTGCTGCTCATCATCTTCACCTTCACCGACCGGGCCATCAGCGACGCCGTCGTCGACCACGGCAGCGTCTTCGGCACCTTCTTCCAGACCTACGGCGAGTTCCCGCCCTACGTGCTCGCCGCGGCCGCGCTGCAGGTGCTCGCCGTCTGCGTGTGGCGCTCGGGCCTGGCCGCGTGGCTGAAGGCGCTGGGCGTCGTCTTCCTCACCTGGGCGGGCTACCTGTCCATCCTGGAGTGGACGGAGAACGAGGAGAGCTACCGCCGCTCCTGGGCCGCCAATAGGGCCGCGGGCACGCCGATCGGCGTCGCGAACAACGACGAGTCCGGCGACGCGACCTGGGCGCAGTTCGCCCCCTCGGTCTTCACGGCGCTCGTCCTGCTCATCATCGTTGCCGCCCTGACCTGGTACGTGCTCGGCCGGCTGTCCGACGAGACGGTCCGCGCGCTGGGCGTGGCGGCCGTCGTCACGCTCGCGGTCATCTGGGCCGGGGGCGAGATCAACTCCCAGATGAAGAACCTGTGGGGCCGCTTCCGCCCCTACGAGGTCGACGCCGGCGAGGGGCCGTTCACGACCTGGCTGCACGTCAACCTGCCGAACGGCCATCGCTCTTTCCCGTCCGGCCACACCCAGGAGGGAACGACGCTCGCGGCGCTGGCCATCCTGCTGCGCCCGCTGGGCGGGAAGCCGTGGAAGGTGGTGCTGTGGGCCGGCATCGCCTGGGGCGCCCTGATGGGCCTCAGCCGCGTCGTCGTCGGCGCGCACTGGGCGACGGACGTCACCGCCAGCTTCATGCTGACCCTCGGCATCATCCTGGTCGGCGTCTGGCTCGTCCCGCGCCTGCTCACCCGCTTCGGCGCGGGGGAGGGCGCCGCGGCCCCGGAGTCGGAGTCACCCGTGCAGGGTGACGCGCGCGCCGTCTAGCCGGCGCGCGCATCGCGCATCCGGCAGCCGGAGACGACGCCGGTCACCCCCTCGACGCGCATCGTCGCGGAGATCCCGCACACCAGGGCCCATGCGGCTCCGAGGAACGCCCACGGCGTCCCGGCGGCGATGAGGGTGGTGATGACGCCCATCCCCGCGAGGGCGCGAAGCAGCAGGGCCGCGCGGCCGACGGCGCCGCCGCGGGGCGGCACGGGGCGCAGGTGCACCGTCCTCTGGCCGACGGAGGCGCCGTTTCCGGCGGCGGCCGGCACGAGGACGAGGAGCATGCACGCGACCCACGCCCCGGCCATCGGCACGGGGAGGCCCGCGATCGCCCGCACCGCCTCGCCGCGGGTGATGTCGTGCAGGCCCTCGACCCCGTCCCAGGGGATGGTGGCCGCGGCGCCGGCCGCGGCGCCGAGCGCCAGGCAGCAGGCGTCGACCGCCATGCCCGTCAGGCGGCGGGACGCGGTCACGGGGCGCACGACGTCGCGCCGCGACTCCAGCTGGACGAGCGTGCGCCGGGGCTTCGGCAGCAGATCCGCGATGAGCAGGCCGACGGCGGCGCCGAGGACGTTCGTCATGAGGTCCGTGGCGTCGGCGAAGCGGTACTGGCACGGCGACAGGCCCCAGTTCGCGGACAGCTGGGTGAGCTCGATGGCCAGCGACGTCGCCAGAGCGGCCCCCAGGACGGCGCGCCGCGGCCACTCCATGAGGCGGCGCGCGAACAGGCCGAGCGGGAGGAACAGGGCGACGTTCATGAGTCCCTCGCGGACGGGCCAGGACGTCATCAGCCCCGCCGGACCTCGCGTGCCGACGGCATGGCCGATCTCGCGGAACAGCGTCGTCGGATCCAGCGACACCATCTTCTTCCCGGCCTGGGCCTCGCACCATCCGCCTCCGAAGTCCGGGAGGGGCAGCACGGTGAAGGCGACGAGGGCGGCGCCGTAGCCGCAGGCGGCGACCGACCACGTGAGCCGGTGGCCCTCGACGCCTCCGAAGCGGCGATGGTGCATCACCAGCAGCGGCAGCAGCAGCACGGCGATGACCGCCGGTCCGAGCACGAGCGACCACTGGAATCGTTCGGCGATCAACGGCCCTCCTTTCGTCCGGGTTCCCGGCGCCCCATCGTGCTATCCCGGCGGCCGGGGCGCGACCCGACGCGCCGGGTAGCATGGTCGCCATGGACCGACCTGCCGTGCGCGACGGAGCGCTGCTCATTGTTCGGCTCATCGTGGGCGGCATCTTCGCCGCCCATGGCTGGGACAAGATCTTCATCGCCGGCGTCGACGCGACGACGGACTACTTCGTCGGCTGGGGCATCCCGCAGGCGGAGATGACGGTGTGGCTGGCCGCCATGCTGGAGATGATCGGCGGCGCGCTGCTCGTCCTCGGGCTGCTGGCGCCCATCGTCGCCGGCGTGCTGGTCGTGGAGATGCTCATCGCCGCGTGGTTCGTCCACATGGGCAATGGGCTGTTCATCGCCGACGGCGGCCCCGAGTTCGTGCTGTCGCTCATCGCGGGGCTCATCATCATCGTCGTGTTCGGCGCCGGCCGTGCGAGCCTGGATCGGGTGTTCACCCGGTGACCGGCCCCCGCGGGGCCGCGGGGGCCGCCGGGTGCATCCCTCCGCGTCCCGCCGTGCCCTCGTTCCCCGCCGCGCCTTCGCGGGAAGGGGGAGCGCGTGAACTGCGATGAGGTTCGCGCCGCCCTGTCCGCGCGCCTGGACGGGGAGCCGTCCGGGGTCGACGACGACGTCGTCGACGCCCACGTGGACGCCTGCGCCGACTGCCGCGCCTGGTTCGACCGGGCCGTGGCCCTCAACCGCTCGCTGCTGATGGGTCCCGCCCACGAACCGGGGGATGCGCGTGACGACGGATCCCCGCCGCCCGGCTCCGCCCCCGCCGCCGGGCCCGAGCCCCTCCGGGCGGCCCACGACGTCCCCGAGCATCCGGACCTCGAGGCCCTGTCGGAGCGCATCCTGTCCACCGTCGAGCCGGAGCGCCGCCGCCGCGCCCGCTTCTGGACGACGATGAGCGTCGGCGGCCGCGTCGTCCTCATCATCCTCGGCGTGCTCTACGTCATCTGGGGTGTCGGGTTGCTCATCGACGCGGGGGCCGCGGCGTCCGGGACGGCGGCGGGCGCCGCGCCGGGGACGGCGCCGGGCGAGGGCACCGCCGCGATACGGGATTGGGCCGACGCCGCCCGTCTGGCCGCCGACGCCGCGGCCATCCGCTTCGCCCTGGCCGTCGGCCTGTTCTGGGCCGCGTGGCGCCCGCGCGCGGCGATGGGCATGGCGCCGGTCTACGGCGCCGCCGCGATGTTCTCCGCCGGCTTCGGGGCCGTGTCGCTGGTGCTCGGTGGCGTGACGGTGGCCGACGTCGCCAAGCTCGTGCTGCTGTTCGTCTCCGCGCTGGCGCTGGCGGCGGTGTGGCTCGGCGGCTACACGCCGCAGGCGCTTGCGCAGGCGTGGCGCGCGGCGGCGGGCCGGTCGGTGCGCGGGCTGCCCGGCGACGACTGGGACTGACCGGCTCGCCGGCCGCCCCCGCGCGTTCCGGCGTCAGGTCCAGGACGGCAGCCAGAAGCGGAGGTTGAACGTCTCCTCCGGCAGCATGATGCCCGCCATGATGGGCGCCCAGAACGCGAACGCCGCGATGACCAGCGCCAGGTGCGCGACGACGAGCCCCAGCCCGATCCGGCGTCCCCGCCACGTCCACCCGGCCAGGTCGGCGGCGACGACGGCCATCGCCATGAGGACGAACGGGATGAGC
Source organism: Actinomycetes bacterium (assembly GCA_023388385.1). GTDB lineage: Bacteria > Actinomycetota > Actinomycetes > Mycobacteriales > Mycobacteriaceae > Corynebacterium. The sequence goes on from JAEWGK010000091.1 coordinate 5,307, forward strand.
GCCGTGGCGTAGAAGAAGTACATCTGGCGGTCATAGGCGATGGCCCACGGCAGCCACGAGGCGATGAAGCCGGTGCACGGCAGCGCGAACCGGCGGTCGCGCCGGCCGATCCAGCGCCACAGCGCCCACAGCATCACCGGCACCAGGAGCCACCAGATGGGCGGGGTGCCGAACAGCATCTGCCAGGCGCGGCAATCGTGGCCGCCCATGCACGTGCCCTCGGCGGAGTAGTACAGCATCGGACGGCCGGACCACAGCCACTCCCACGGCTTCGACTCCCACGGGTGGTGGTGGCCGCCGGAGGTGGTCAGCTCCGAATGGAACTCCAGGACTCCGCGCTGGTAGTGGATGAACCGCGCCAGCGCGTCCGGCAGCATCGCCGTCACCGACGACGGCAGGCCGGTGTCCAGCTGGTCGGCCGGCAGATGCCGGTAGACGCTGGTTTCCTGCGCGAACCAGGAGCGCCACGACAGGGCGTAGACGATGAGCGGCACCAGCACGATGTCCCGCAGCGCCGGGGTGACGTCGAGCCGCAGCGCGCCGACGACGGGCTTCCGCACGCCGGCGCGCCGCCGGTCCGCGACGTCGAGGAACACGGTGAGCAGGCCGAACGCCGCGATGTAGTACAGGCCCGACCACTTCACGCCCAGCGCCAGGCCCAGGAACACGCCCGCGGCCAGGCGCCACCAGCGCCACGACAGGTACGGGCCGTACCGCAGCCCGTCGCCCGCGGTGGCCCGCCACTCGAGCAGCCGCACGGCCATGCGGTCGCGGTCGACGAACAGCGCCCACGCCGCCGCCACGACGAAGCCCGTCTGGATCATGTCCAGCATGCCGACGCGGGAGGAGACGAACAGGACGCCGTCGAAAAGCCCGTACAGGCCGACCAGCAGCGTCGCCAGCGGCACAGCCGCGATGCGGCGCACCAGGTCCATGAGCAGCAGCAGCGTGACGACGCCGACCAGCGCCGACATCAGCCGCCACCCCAGCGGGGAGTAGCCGAGCAGCCACTGTCCGACGCTCATCACCTGCTTCGCCACCGGCGGGTGGACGACGAGGCCGAAGCCCGGATCGTCCTCGATGCCGCCGATGACGCGGCCCGTGAACGACGGGTCCGTCGAGCGGAGGATCTGCCAGGTCTGGGGGACGTAATGCTTCTCGTCGAACACCGGCGTGCCGTTGTCCGTCGGGTGCGACAGACCGGCGAAGCGGGTCACGGCGCCCAGGATCGCGACGATGGCGAAGACCACCGTGTCATACGGCGTCCACGGCACCGGGCGACGCAGCGGGCGCGGGGAGCCGTGGGGCCCCAGTCTTCGGCGGCGCCTGCGTGGCTTGCGCGGCTCGTGCGGCCCGGTGGCGGCGGCTCCGGGACCGGCCACGCCGGATCCCGGGGCGGCGGAGAGGCGGGCCACGGCTTGATTCACGGGGCCATGATACTGACCAGCCCGGCACCCGGGCCGGTGGCGTGGGCGCATCCGGGTCGCGTCGCGGGTGCGGCCGAGCGGCCGGGTGCGGGCGTGCGGCCGGGTGCGGGCGAGCGTCCGCGTAGCATCGGTGCCATGCACGGCGAACGACGAGGCCCCGCCCACCCGCTGTCCCCGGGCGTCACGCTCGCGGCCACGCCGCTGGGCAACGTGGGCGACGCGACCGACCGGCTGCGCGATGCGCTCGCCGACGCCGACGTCATCGCCGCCGAGGACACCCGCCGCGCGCGCACCCTCGCCACCGCGCTGGGCGTGGAGATCCGCGGCCGGGTCGTCTCCAACTACGACCACAACGAGGACGGCCGCGCCGCCGATCTCGTCGAATCCGCGAAATCCGGCCGTAAGGTCCTGGTGGTCACGGACGCCGGCATGCCGGTGGTCTCCGATCCGGGTCTCGGCGTCGTCGCCGCGGCGCACGAGGCCGGCGTGCCCGTGACGTGCCTGCCCGGCCCGTCCGCCGTGACGACGGCCCTCGCGCTGTCCGGCCTGTCCGTCGGCCGCTTCGCGTTCGACGGGTTCGCCCCGCGCAAGCCCGGCCCGCGCCGACGCTGGCTCGAGTCCATCACCGACGAGCGGCGGGCCATCTGCTTCTTCGAGTCCCCGCACCGGCTGGCGCAGACCCTGGAGGACGCGGCGGAGGTTCTCGGCGGCGCCCGCCGTGCCGCCGTCGTCCGTGAGCTGACGAAGCTGCACGAGGAGGTCCGCCGCGGCACCCTCGACGAGCTCGCCGCATGGGCCGCCGAGGGCGTGCGCGGCGAGATCACCGTGGTCCTCGACGCCGCCGAGCAGCGCGCCGCCGACCCTGCCGACATGGTCGGGGAAGTCGAGGAACGCGTCGGGGAGGGCGAGCGGCTCAAGGACGCCTGCCGCGCCGTCGCCGCCGCCCACGGGCTGACCGGCCACCGCGAGCTGTACCAGGCCGTCCTCGATGCCCGAGGGTAGGGCTGCCCCGGGCGGCGTTGCCGCGGGTGGCGCTGTTGCGGGTGGCGCTGCCGCGGGTGGCGCTGTTGCGGGCGGCGCTGTTGCGGGCGGCGCTGTTGCGGGCGGTGTCGCCGGGGCACTCGTGCGCAAGTGGCCAGCGAACCACCGCGGCCGACGGCAAAAGCCCAGGTCGCGATCTCCCGAAACGGTGAAACGATGGCCACTTGCGCACGAGTGCCCTTGGGGTGTCTTCGGCGGCCTTGGACAATGGGGCGGGTGGGTCCTATGGGGCGCATGGGGCAGGTGGGGTCGCGATGGCCGGGCGATGGGCGGTGACGCGGCTGTGATCGTCGGGCGCTGGGCGGTGACGCGGCCGCGATGTCCGGGCGCTGGGCGGCGGCAAGGCCGGCATGGCCGGGTGCGCGGAAAATGGGGGGAGGAGGGGCGTCGACAAGCGAAAAATGACGGGGAAGTCGAAATCGTGATTGTTTCGTGACCGTTACGCGATCGCCGGTGCGCTGACCTGGCGGTATCGCGCGCACGGGCGGCTGCAGACCTGGCCTCGGGCTGAGTAAAACCTGATTTTTGCAGGTCTCCGGCTTGAATTCCCTTCACTTCGCACGGGATCCTGGCCAGCATGACCAACAGAAGACCAGAAGAGCAGAAGCACGGGACGGACGACGCGACCACCGCGCCGGACCGGGACGACGCGCGCACCGTGACAGCCACGGACGACGAGGCCGCGGAGCTCATCGCGCCCATCACCGTCGAGGGCATGCCCGCCCCGCCGGCGAACGATGACGACGCGCCGCTTGACTGGAAGGTCGCAGCCCCCGCGGGCGTCCTCCTGCTCGCGGTCGTCCTGTGGGGCCTGCTGGCGCCGGGGAGCTT
>JAEWGK010000122.1 GCA_023388385.1 Actinomycetes bacterium
CCTTCGAGGCCGTCGCCCTGGCCCACAACAACGGCTACAAGTCGATGATGTCCCACCGCTCCGGCGAGACCGAGGACACCACCATCGCCGACCTGGCCGTCGCCCTGAACTGCGGCCAGATCAAGACGGGCGCCCCGGCCCGCTCCGAGCGCGTCGCCAAGTACAACCGCCTGCTGCGCATCGAGGCGCAGCTGGGGGACGCCGCGGTGTACGCCGGCCGTGACGCCTTCCCGCGCATGAAGTAGCCCACGCGCGAAACCGGCCCGGCCGGCACGCCCTCGCGGGGGGGGGCCGGCCGCGTCCGTTCCAGCCTCCGCGCCGCGGGGCTGTAGACTCCACGGGCATGGAGGACGGGAACGCGGGACGCGGACGGACGGGGAGCGGGGCGCAGCTGACGCCCGGCCAGATCGTCGTGATCGTGCTCCTGATGCTGTTCCTCGTCGTCACGCTCATCATCCCGCTGCGCGCGTGGTCCGAGCAGCGCACGCTGCTCGCCGAGTCGAAGGCGTCCATCGCGCGCCTGGAGGACCGGGAGCGCGAGCTCAACGCCGAGATCGCGCAGGCCAGCGACGACGCGTGGGTGCGCGAGCAAGCCCGCGTCCGCCTGGGCCTGACGGAACCGGGGGAGACGCCCTACCGTCTCATCGACCCCGGCATGGAGGGCGGCCGGCGCGACGAGCCGGGCGTCGCCGATCCGCCGGAGCCCGACCCGTGGTGGGGCCTGCTGTGGGAGTCCATCGCCCAGCCGCCCGGACCCGTCGACTAGCCTGTGTCGCGTCCACGTGCGGTCCACCCGCCGCACGCGCCGCATCAGCCGGCCCCGACCCGCCACCCAGGAGGTGCCATCCCCGTGACCGTGTCCGACGAGGACCTCGCCGTCGTCACAGAGCAGCTCGGCCGCGCGCCGCGCGGCGTTCTCGCGATCCCGTACCGCTGCCCGGACGGTGCCCCCGGCGTCGTCACGACCGCGCCGAAGCTGCCGGACGGCACCCCCTTCCCGACGCTCTACTACCTCACCGACCCGCGGCTGACGGCGGAGGCGTCGCGCCTCGAGGTCGCCGGCGTCATGCGGGACATGACCCGCCGCCTGCAGGAGGACGAGTCCCTGGCCGCGGACTACCGCGCCGCCCACGAGCACTACCTCGCCGAGCGCAACGCCATCGAGGACCTGGGCACCGACTTCTCCGGCGGCGGCATGCCGGACCGGGTGAAGTGCCTCCACGTCCTCATGGCCTACGCACTGGCGGAGGGTCCGGACCGCTTCCGCCTGGGCGCGGAGACCGTTGCGCTGGCCGCCGAGGGCACCGGCCTGCGCGGCACGGCCATCCCGGAGGACTGGCCGACGTGCGCGGACCTCGGCATCTCTCGCGGCGATGGCGGCACCATCGGGGACGCGCGTGACGACGCCGCGGGCGCTTCGTCCTGCGCGCCCGTCGACGGCGAGGGGGAGGCCCGGTGACGCGTTACGCGGCCGTCGACTGCGGCACGAACTCCATCCGCCTGCTGGTCAGCGACGTCGCCGAGGTCGACGGCGTCCTGGAGTTCACGGAGATCCACCGCCTCATGGAGATCGTCCGCCTGGGCCAGGGCGTCGACGCGACCGGCGAGTTCGCCCCGGAGGCGCTGGAGCGCGTCCGTGGAGCGCTGGGCCGCTACGCCGAGGTCATGCGCGCGGAGGACGTCGAGGCGGTGCGCATGGTCGCGACCTCGGCCTCCCGCGACGCGGGCAACCGGGACGAGTTCTTCGCCATCGCGGCCGAGGCGCTCGCACCGTGGGGCGCCGGCGCCGAGGTCATCGACGGCGACGAGGAGGCGGCGCTGAGCTTTCGCGGCGCCGTCGACGATTTGCCGGAGGAGGCCGGCCCGTTCGCCGTCATCGACGTCGGCGGCGGCTCCACGGAGGTCATCGTCGGCGACCACGACAGCACCGTCCACGGCTCGCTGTCGGTTCCGATGGGCAGCGTCCGGCTCACCGAGCGATTCCTGCACGGCGACCCGGCCGGGCCCGCCGAGATCGACGCCGCCCGCGCCTACGCCGCCGGCATGGTCGAGAAGCTGCATGCCGAGGTGCCCGTCGGCGACGCCCGCACCGTCGTCGGCTGCGCCGGCACGTTCACCACGCTGTCGGCTCTGGCGCAGGGGCTGGAGACCTACGACCCGTCCGCCATCCACCTGTCGACGCTGCGCTTCGACGCGCTGCGCGCCCTCGGCCGCTCCATCCTGGCGACCGATGCCGAGGAGCTGGCGGCGAACCCCGTCGTCCACTCCGGCCGCGCCGACGTGTTCGCCGGCGGCGTCATCTGCGTCGAGGCCATGATGGACCTGTTCGGGGACGTCGCCGACGAGTTCCGCATCAGCGAGAAGGATATCCTGGACGGCATCGTCACCGGACTAGTCGACGAGCTGCGCCGGCACTGACGGCGCCTGTCCCGCGCCGCGGCGGCACCTGCCGGCCTGCCGCGGCGCGGACTCCCGGGGCACGATCCCCGGCCACGCCCCCGTGGCCCAATTGGCAGAGGCAGCGGACTTAAAATCCGCGAGTTGCGAGTTCGACTCTCGCCGGGGGCACGAACGGCGCCTGCCCGGGCCCAGGGCCTACGGCAGGATGCGGAGCTTCTTGCCCAGCTTCAGGGCGGTGGTGAAGGTCCTCGCGTAGGTCTCGCGCTCGAGGAACGGGAACGCGATGGGGGACAGGCGCTGCACGGCGACGGTCTGGGCCTCGGTGTACTTCAGCAGACCGTGGTCGCCCTGGCGGCGGCCGACGCCGGACTTCTTGAAGCCGCCCATCGGCGCGTCGATCGAGGCGAAGGATGCGGCGAAGCCGTCGTTGACGTTGACGGAACCGGCCTCGATGCGCGGGGCGAGTTCCCGGGCGCGCTTCGGGGACGTCCACAGGGAGGCGTTGAGGCCGTAGTCGGAGTCGTTGGCCAGGGCGATGCCCTCCTCGACGTCGCGGACGCGGTGCAGCACGACGACGGGGCCGAAGACCTCCTCGGTGAGCACCGGGGTGCCCTCCGGGACGTCGGCGAGGATGGTCGGCTCGTAGAACAGCTCGCCCAGGTCCGGGCGGGCGCGTCCGCCGGCGAGGACGGAGGCCCCGGCCTCGCGGGCGCCGTCGACGAAGTCGCGGACGATGTCGAACTGGCCCTTCGACTGCAGGCAGCCCATGTCGACGCCCCACTCGTAGCCCGCGCCGAGCGTCATGGCCCTCGTGCGGTCGACGAACTCGGCGGTGAACTCGTCCCACACCGCGTCGGCGACGTACATGCGCTCGATGGACACGCACAGGTGGCCGGAGTTGGTGAACGCCGCGATGACGGCGCCCTGCGCGGCCTTCGCCGGATCGGCGTCCTCGGCGACGATGAGCGCGTTCTTGCCGCCCAGCTCCGCCGAGAAGTCGATGAGCCGCTCGCCGGCCTGGGCGGCCAGCTGCGCGCCGGTGGCGGAGGAGCCGGTGAACATCAGGTAGTCGGCCTCCGCGACGATGCCCTGGCCGACGACCGCGCCGGGGCCCGGCACCACGCGGAACAGGTCGCGCGGCAGGCCCGCGCGGTACAGCAGCTCGACCGCGAGCAGCGCGGTGTACGGGGTGGTGGAGTCGGGCTTCGCGACGACGCCGTTGCCGGCCGCCAGGGCGGCCAGTGCGTCGGAGACCGCCAGGGTCAGGGGGTAGTTCCACGGGCTGATGACGCCGATGACGCCCTTCGGATGATGGTGGACCGTCGTCTGCGTCAGCACCGGCAGGGCACCGTGGGTGCGCTTCGGCGCAAGCAGCTTCTCCGCCTGGTTGCCGTAGTAGCGGGCGGTGATGGCGGTGTGGACGAGCTCCTCGAACGCCGAGGCGCGGGACTTGCCCGTCTCCGCCTGGATGACGTCGAGGATGAGGTCCTGATGCGTCATCAGGAGATCGTGGAAGCGGTGCAGCACCTCGCGGCGCCGGGCGTGGTCGACGCGGGCCCAGGACTTCTGGGCGGCGCGGGCGTCGGCGAAGGCGCGCTCCACGTCGGACGCGTCGCCGACGGGCACGGTGCCGATGGTCTCGCCCGTGAAGGGCATGACGACGTCGCGGGCGCCGGCACCGCCGGATACCGCCGCAAGGGCGTTGAGCCGCTCGGCGACGCCGCCGGCCAGGGGATTGCGGATGGGCGCGGACGTGGGGGCTCCGGTCACGGTGGTCATGTGCCGCAGGGTACCGGAGCCCCGGCGGCCCGAACGTGGATTTCGCGGGGAATGTTTCCCCGGGAACGTGACGCTAGTTCGCGGACCAGCCGAGGCGCCGGTTGTGGTCCGGATCGCCGGGACCGGACCGCCGACCGTAGCCGTAGCCGTAGTCGTCGTGCTCGTGGCCGTCGACGTCGCCGTAGCGCTGCTCCGGGTCGTCGCCCCACGGGCGGTCGTCGTCGACGTCGATGTCCGGCTTCTCCTCCGCCAGCCGGGAATCCAGGCTGTCGTGCGGGTCGGCGCCCCGCCAGGAGTCCGGGGCGTCCATGACGTAGTTCTCCCCGTCGGAGGTGATGACGTCACCGTCGAGGCCCTCGGAACCGTCCAGGGTGGTTTCGTCGAAATCGCCGGTGGTGTCGGCGTCATAGTCGCCGCTCATCGTCATCCTCCTGATTGTCTGACCGGGCATCCGGCCGGAACGGGCTGGTCCCCTCCATCGTAGGCTCCCGTCATCGCCCGCCGGGAAAAACCCCGCGCCGTGGAACAATCGGCCCGCCGCAGCCGTTAAATGGATTGCAAGAGAAGGAATCACTCCCAGTCACGGCGCGCGGAGGACGCGGCGCCCCAGGAAAGGACGACGAGACCGAGTGCGACAGAGCAGCAACCCGGCCTTCAGCTCGCTGACGCAGACCGTCGCGCGCGAGCAGCGTGCCGGATACCAGGACCCCTACGTCGGCGAGTACGGCCAGCAGGCCCCGGCCCGCCAGGAGCGCCCGATGACGGTCGACGACGTGGTGTCGAAGACCGGCATCACGCTGGGCGTCATCATCCTCGCCGCCGCCATCAACTTCTTCATCAACTCCGTCAGCCCGGGCCTCGGCGCCATCCTGACCATCGTCGGCGCCATCGGCGGACTCATCACGGTCCTCGTGTCGGCGTTCTCCAAGAAGTACGGTTCCCCCGTCGTCACGCTGCTGTACGCCGCGTTCGAGGGCCTCTTCGTCGGCGGCATCAGCTTCATGTTCGCCGGCACCCAGATCGGCGGCGGCCACGGCTTCAGCCTCATCATCCAGGCGGTCATCGGCACGCTCGGCGTCTTCGCCGGCATGCTGTTCGTCTACAAGACGGGCGCCATCAAGGTCACCGCGAAGTTCACTCGCTTCATAACCGCCGCCCTCATCGGCGTGCTGGTGCTCTCCATCGGCAATCTGCTGCTGGCGCTGTTCCTGGGCGAGAGCCCGCTGCGCGACGGCGGCCCGCTGGCCATCGTCTTCTCCCTGGTCTGCATCGGCCTGGCGGCGTTCAGCTTCCTCCTTGACTTCGACCAGGCCGACAAGCTGGTCCGCGCCCAGGCCCCGGCCTCCTACGCCTGGGGCGTCGCCCTGGGCCTGGCCGTCACCCTGGTCTGGCTCTACGTCGAGATCCTGCGCCTGCTGTCGTACTTCAACCGCGACTGACCCGGAGCGCCTCCTGCGCGCGGAGACCCCGGCGCACGGCGGCCGCCCGGCCACCGGCGGCCGTCCCGCCCCGCGCGGGGAACACGAAGGACCCCTCCCGGATGATCCCGGGAGGGGTCCTTCGCCGTGCGGGGGAGGGGTGGGCCGTGGCGCGCAGCCGAGGCTTGCGCGGCCCCGGCGCGCTACCCCGAGAAGTTCTCGTCGTACGGCTCGGCCTTGACCAGGGTCACGGAGACCTCGTCGCCGACCGGGGACTTGTAGGTGCGGGTCTCGCCCTCCTTCGCGCCGAAGAGCGCCTTGCCCAGCGGGGAGTCCGTGGAGTAGGTCTCCAGGTTCGGGTTGGAGGAGTCGGCGCCGCGGGTGCCGATGAGGAAGGTCTCCTTGTCGTCCTCGTCGCCGTCGTAGTAGACGTGCACGACGGTGCCGACGAGCGCCACGCCGGACTCCTGCGGGACGTCGCCGACGGTGGCGCGCTGCAGCAGGTCCTCGAGGTGGCGGATGCGGGCCTCCTCCTGGCCCTGCTGCTCGCGGGCGGCGTCGTACCCGGCGTTCTCCTTGAGGTCGCCCTCCTCGCGCCGCTCGTTGATCTCGGCGGCGATGACGGGTCGGTTCTCGTACAGGGCGTCCAGCTCGGCCTTGAGCTTGTCGTAGGACTCCTGCGTGAGCCACGGGTTCTTGGAATCGGCCATGGATACAGCCTCCTGAGGTCGTGTCGGCCCCGCCCGCCCCGCGCCTGTCGGCGGGGGCGGGGGCGTGGATTGAATGCGAAAAACGGCCCCAGCGGGCCGTGAACGCGGACAGGATAGCACGGTCCCGGGGATGTCCCGGCAACCGGGGTTCACCGGCGGCGCAGCGTGTCCGGGATGTCGGTGGAGCAGCCGTAGACCTTGCCGGCGACGGCCTGGTCGCGCGTCTCGATCGGCACGTCGATGCGGACGGTCGGCTCGCCGCCGCCGGGCACGAGGACGTCGCGGCGGCCGACCTCGTTGAGGTCGTAGTCCATCGCGTAGATGACGCAGTAGGAGTCCTGCGCCGGATCCTTGCGGGTGACGTCGAGAGTGAAGATGAAGATGTCGTCCTCGCGGCCCTCCTGCCGGCTCCAGCCGGCGGGGCTGCCCGTGACATCGGGATCGGAGACGCGGCTCATCTGCACCATGACGTAGGCGACGCACACCACCAGCAGGATCGCCACGCCGATGATGATGAGTTTTCCGGTCGGCCGGCGGTTCGTGTCGCCGTACCGCTGACGCAGGACAGCGGGCTCGCCGTCGTCCGGTTCGTTGACGTTCGCCATGTCCCCCACCCTATCCGAACCGGGCGTCGCGTCCGTCGCCCGGGTCCGGCCCGCGCCCCCGGGTCCGGGTGGCCTGCACGGCCGCGGTTCCGGCCGCCGTCCGTCCCGCGTCCCGGGTGCCCCTCGGGGCGCCGCCGTGGATCCTGCCCGGGTGCGGGCGACACCCCGCCTGACCGTTACACTGTGGGGCGATGCCGAAGGAGGTTCCATGGGTTTCCGTCTGATGGCGGTCCACGCCCATCCCGACGACGAGTCGAGCAAGGGCGCCGCGACGATGGCGCGCTACGCCACCGAGGGAAACGACGTCATGGTCGTCACCTGCACGGGCGGTGAGCGCGGGTCGATCCTCAACCCGGCGATGGACACGCCGGAGGTCGAACGAGATCTCGTCTCCGTCCGCGTGGCCGAGATGGAGGCCGCCGCGGCGGCGCTCGGCGTGCAGCACAGGTGGCTGGGCTTCGTCGACTCCGGGCTGCCGCAGGGCACGCCGACCCCGGTGCTGCCGGACGGATGCTTCGCCCGCCAGCGCATCGACGTTGCGGTGCGCCCGCTCATCCAGGTGATCCGGGAGTTCCGCCCGCACGTGCTCATCACGTACGACGAGAACGGCGGCTACCCGCACCCGGATCACATCCTCACCCACATCATCTCGCTGCGGGCCTGGAACGAGGCCGGCACGGATGCCCACCCCGAGCTGGGCGAACCGTGGGAGGTGCAGAAGCTGTACTACACCCACGGGTTCATCCGGGCTCGGCTGCTGGAGATGGACCGCTGGTACCGCCGCCGCGGCGAGGAGTCCCCGCTGGGGGAGGCCCTGCAGCGCTGGCGCGGCACGGGCGACATCATGACGCGCGTGACGACGCAGGTGCGGTGCGACGCCTGGTTCGAGGCCCGCGACCGCGCCCTGCTGGCCCACGCCACCCAGATCGACCCGAACGGCCCGTTCTTCGCCGTGCCCATCGAGGTGCAGCGCGAGGTCTGGCCGACTGAGGAATTCGAGCTCGCGCGCACCCGAGTGCGCACCACCCTGCCAGAGGATGACCTGTTTGCCGGCGTGACGCCGGACGATGAACCGGAGAAGGACGCCTGACATGTACGAGATCGTGGATTTCCTGGCCCAGAACCCGGTGGGCCTACGCGGCGCCGACTTCGGCAAGGCGTCGCCCATCGGCCTGCTCATCCTGGTTGTCCTGCTGGTGGTCATCCTCGCCGCCGGCTGGGATCTGACCCGCCGCCTGAAGCGGATGCGCCTGCGCCGCGAGTTCGCCGCGGCCCACGGCATGGACCCGTTCGACCTCGAGGCGATCGACGCCGCGATGGCGAAGGAACTCGAGGCCGGCCGCACCCCGCGGGCGCAGAACCCGGAGACGGTGGACGAGTCCCTCGACGAATTGCGCGACCGCCGCGAACGTGGTTAAGGTCACGGCATGCGCGTGTGGCGATTTTATTTTGCGGGGGCTCCGGCCGTGACCCCTTGATTCGCCGCGCGCACGACCGGAGCCGAAGGCAGCACCCGATTGCGGGGGCTGCCTTTTCGCGTATCCGGTCACGCCGGCTCTCCGGCCCCGGACGCGAGCCCCGAGCCTCCGGCCGCCGGACACCCCGACCCCACCCCGACCGAAAGGCGCCCCCGATGGCACCCCAGACCTCACTGGACAACCCCGCCTCGACGACGAACCGCCGCGTCGTCCGCTTTCACTCCGTGCCGAGCCCAGCCGAGCTCATGGCCGAGCTGCCGTTGCCGGCCGAGCGTGCCGCCGACGTCGAGCGCGCCCGCGTCCGCGTCGCGGAGATCATCGCGAACGAGGACGACCGCCTGCTCGTCGTCGTCGGGCCCTGCTCCGTCCACGACCCGGAGGCGGCGCTGGACTACGCTCGCCGCCTCAAGGTCGTCGCCGACGAGCTGGCCGACGACCTCCTCGTCGTCATGCGCGTCTACTTCGAGAAGCCGCGCACGACGGTCGGCTGGAAGGGGCTCATCAACGACCCGCGCATGGACGGGTCGTACCGCATCACCGAGGGGCTGCGCATCGCCCGCCACCTGCTCATGGACGTGCTGGACATCGGCCTGCCCGTCGGCTGCGAGTTCCTGGAGCCGAACAGCCCGCAGTACATCTCCGACGCCGTCGCCTGGGGCGCCATCGGCGCACGCACCACGGAGTCGCAGGTCCACCGTCAGCTGGCGTCGGGCCTGTCCATGCCCATCGGCTTCAAGAACGGCACCGACGGCAACGTCCAGGTCGCGGTTGACTCGCTGGTCTCCGCGTCGAACCCGCACGTGTTCTTCGGCATGGACGACGACGGCCGGGGCTCCGTCGTGGAGACCGCCGGCAACAACAACTGCCACATCATCCTGCGCGGCGGCACGGGCGGCCCGAACTACTCGCCGGACGACATCGCCGACGCCCGCGCCCGCCTGGCGAAGGCCGGCATGCCGGAATCGCTCATGATCGACGCGTCCCACGCCAACTCCGGTAAGTCGGAGGTCCGCCAGGCGGAGGTCGTCGCCGAGATCGCCGACCGCATCGCCGCCGGCGACGACGCCATCGACGGCGTCATGATGGAGTCCTTCATCGTCGCCGGCGCCCAGAAGGCGGACGGCGGGCGCGGGGGCCTGACCTACGGTCAGTCGGTCACGGACGCCTGCATGTCGTGGGAGACCACCGACGCGCTGCTGCGTCGCCTCGCGGAGGCGGTGCGCGAGCGCCGCGGGGTCGCGGCGGAGGGCTAACATCGGGGGCGTGAACCCGCTCACCCGCCTCGTCTACCCGCTCTACGAGCGGCGTCTCGCCCGCCAGCTCCAGGGCGCGCCCAAGCCCCGCCACGTCGCCGTCATGTGCGACGGCAACCGCCGATGGGCCAGGGAGGCCGGCTTCACCGACGTCGTGCACGGCCACCGCGTCGGAGCCCGCCGCATCGCGGATCTGGTGCGCTGGTGCTCCGAGGAGGGCGTCGAGCTGGTCACCGTCTACCTGCTGTCGACGGAGAACCTCGGCCGCGAGGCCGACGAGCTGGAGCCGCTGCTCGACATCATCGGCGACGTCGCCGACGAGCTGGCGGGGCTCTCCATCGGCCCGCGGCTGCGGGTCGTCGGCCACCTGGAGCTGCTGCCGGAGGAGATGGCGGAGCGCCTGCGCCGCGACGAGGCGGCGACGCGGGACAACGACGGCATCGCCGTCAACATCGCCGTCGGCTACGGCGGCCGCCAGGAGATCGTCGACGCCGTGCACCGCGTGCTGCGCGCGGCCGAGGAAGCCGGCGCCGCCCCCGCGGACATGGTCGGGGCCGTCACCGCGGAGTCCATCGGCGAGAACCTCTACACCTCCGGCCAGCCGGACCCGGACCTGGTCATCCGCACCTCCGGCGAGCAGCGCCTGTCGGGGTTCCTGCTGTGGCAGTCCGCGTACTCCGAGATCTGGTTCACCGACACCTACTGGCCGGCGTTCCGCCGCACGGACTTCCTCCGTGCGCTGCGCGACTTCACGCGCCGCTCCCGCCGCTTCGGAAAGTAGGCCTGACGCCGCGGGGCCCGTCGTCACGCGATCGGGGGAGGGGACGGGGCTAGAGCTTGCGCATGCGGACGCGGTCGACCGCGTGATCGGGGCCCTTGCACAGGACCAGGGAGGCGCGGACGCGCGTCGGCAGGATGTTCTCCATGAGGTTCGGCTGGTTGACCGTCTGCCAGATGCGGCGGGCCTCCTCGGCCGCCTGCGCGTCCCCCAGCTCCGCGTAGTGCGCGAAGTGCGCGCCCGGGGCGCGGAACGCCGTCTGCCGCAGCTTGAGGAACCGCTCGATGTACCAGCGCTCGATGTCGTCCTTGCGGGCGTCGACGTAGACGGAGAAGTCGAAGAGGTCCGAGACCATGAGCATCGGGCCGGTCTGCAGGACGTTGAGGCCCTCGAGGATGAGGATGTCCGGGCGGTCGACGACGTCGAACTCGTCCGGCACGCGGTCATACCGCGTGTGCGAGTACACGGGGGCCTTCACCTCGCGCGCCCCCGACTTCACGGACGTGAGAAAGCGCATGAGCGCCCGCTGATCGTACGACTCCGGAAAGCCCTTGCGGTGCATGATCCCGCGGCGGTGCAGCTCCGCCGACGGGTACAGGAAGCCGTCGGTCGTGATGAGGTCCACCCGCGGCTTCGACTCCCACCGCTCCAGCAGCACCTGCAGCAGACGGGCCGTCGTCGACTTGCCGACGGCCACCGACCCCGCCACCCCGATCACGAACGGGATCGGCGCGTGCTCCTCCGACAGAAACGCCGAGCTCAGCTTCGACAGCTCCCGGTGCGCCTGCACCCGCATGTAGATGAGGCGCGACAGCGGCAGGTAGACCTCCGCGACCTCGTGCAGATCGATGTTCTCGCCGATGCCGCGGAGGCGCTCGACCTCCTCCTCCGTGAGGACCTGGGGCATCGACTGGCGCAGGTGCCGCCACTGGGATCGGTCGAACTCGAGGTACGGGCTCGGGGCGGTCACGCGGGACATGCGTCCCATTGTGCCCGCTCGCGCGCATGCGCCGGACAGCGGGGTCGGCGCGGCGGTGGTCCCGAGGGGCGGGGCTGGTGGGGCGGGTCCTTGTGCGACCGGGGTATCCTGGTCCCCGTCAACACTGCTCCTCACCGAAAGGTAGTGCCCGGCCGATGACCGTCAACCCCGGCGACGACGTCCGTTACCAGTCCCTCAAGGACCTCGATCCCGATGTCGCGCAGGCGATGGCCGGCGAGCTCGCTCGCCAGCGCGACACCCTGGAGATGATCGCCTCCGAGAACTTCGTCCCGCGTGCGGTCCTGCAGGCGCAGGGCTCCGTCCTGACCAACAAGTACGCGGAGGGCTACCCGGGCCGCCGGTACTACGGCGGCTGCGAGAACGTCGACGTCATCGAGGACATCGCCCGAGACCGCGCCAAGGCCCTCTTCGGCGCCGAGTTCGCCAACGTCCAGCCGCACGCCGGCGCCCAGGCCAACGCCGCGGTGCTGCACGCCCTCATTGACGCGGGCGACAAGATCATGGGCCTCAACCTGGCCCACGGCGGCCACCTGACCCACGGCATGAAGATCAACTTCTCCGGCAAGCTCTACCAGGTCGCCGCGTACGGGGTCGACGAGGCCACCATGCGCATCGACATGGACAAAGTGCGCGAGCAGGCGCTGGAGGAGAAGCCGGACGTCATCATCGCCGGCTGGTCCGCCTACCCGCGCCACCTGGACTTCGACGCATTCCGCTCCATCGCCGACGAGGTCGGGGCGAAGCTGTGGACCGACATGGCGCACTTCGCCGGCCTCGTCGCCGCGGGCCTGCACCCGTCGCCGGTCCCGGCGTCCGACGTCGTGTCCACCACGGTCCACAAGACACTGGGCGGCCCCCGCTCCGGCATGATCCTGGCCAAGCAGGACTACGCCAAGAAGCTGAACTCCGCGGTCTTCCCCGGTCAGCAGGGCGGCCCGCTCATGCACGCCGTCGCCGCGAAGGCCGTCGCGCTGAAGATCGCCGGCACCGAGCAGTTCAAGGAGCGCCAGGAGCGCACCGTCGAGGGCGCCCGCATCCTCGCCGAGCGCCTGACGGCCTCCGACGCCCGCGAGGCCGGCGTCGACGTCCTCACCGGCGGCACCGACGTCCACCTGGTCCTGGCGGACCTGCGCAACTCGGAGATGAACGGCCAGGAGGCCGAGGACCTGCTGCACGAGGTCGGCATCACCGTCAACCGCAACGCCGTGCCGTTTGACCCGCGCCCGCCGATGGTCACCTCCGGCCTGCGCATCGGCACCCCGGCCCTGGCGACCCGCGGCTTCGACGCCCCGGCCTTCACGGAGGTCGCCGACATCATCGGCACGGCCCTCGCCGCCGGCAAGTCTGCCGACGTCGAGGCGCTGCGCGCCCGCGTCTCCAAGCTGGCTGCGGACTACCCGCTGTACGACGGCCTCGAGGACTGGACCCTGGTCTAGGGCATACGGTCCGGGCGCCGGGCGTCCGGCACCCGGGCGTCCGGCCGCCGTACCCGCTGCCGCCGCAGAGCGTTCCGCCGAAAACCGGGAGGGGTTAACGTCCTTTAGCGGGAGGAACGGGTCATGGGAGCGGGTGTTTCCGGCCGTTCCGTGACCCGTTCCTCCCGGTAAAGTGCGTTAACCCCCTGGGACGGGTCCCAGGGGGTGTTCCGGATGGGCGGTTGAGGCCGCTCGGCAGCCCGCCGACTACGCCTCGCCGAGGGCAGCCGAGGCGCGCGCGAGCGATGCGGAGTCGGATACGGCATCCGCGCCGCCGACCCCGCTCGACCGGCCGTCGCCTCCCGAGCCCCTGGCCTTCCGCGACGCCGGCCACAGCCTGCGGCCGACGAGCGCGATGAGGATGCCGGTGACGGCGCTCATGACGATGGTGCCGCCGGGGCGGACGTCGACCGTGTAGGACACGGACAGGCCGATGACCATGTGCACGACGCCGAGGATGACGGACATCGTCATCGCCTGGCGGTAGCTGCGGCACACGATGAGGGCCGTCGCCACCGGCAGGACCATGAGCGAAACGACCAGCAGCGCGCCGACGACCTTCGAGGCCAGCGCGACGGTGACGGCCGCCAGCGCAGTGAAGATGGCGTTGACCAACGCGACGTTGGTGCCGGACAGCCGCGCGAGCGTAGGGTCGACGGCGATGTCCAGGTGACTGCCGTAGAACGCGACGGACGTCGCCAGCACCAGGATGAACACGACGATGGTGGCCCAGACGTCGGGCATCGTCACGGCGGTGATGGAGCCGAACAGGTACGACTCGAACGTCCGCCCCGACGGCGCGAGGTCGGACAGCAGCACGGCGAGGCCGAGACCGGCGGACAGCGTGACGGCCGTGGCCATGTCGCCGTACTGCGGCCACTTCTTGCGGATGGCCTCGATGAGGAACGCGCCGAGCACCGCTGTGATGATGGCGCCGGCCACCGGATTGAACCCGGCGATGATGCCCAGCGCCACGCCGGCGAGCGACGTGTGCGACAGGGCGTCGGACATCATCGAGGTGCGGCGGTTGACCATCACCACTCCGATGAGCGGGATGGCGACGGAGAGCATCAGGCCGACAGCGAAGGTGCGGCGCACGAACTCGAATTCAGCGAGCAGGGACAGCATCGGTGAGCTTTCCTTCCTCCATGCGGTAGGTGACGGTCACGTCGAGGTGGTCGGAGACGGTCCGCACGTCGTGCGTGACGACGACGATGGACATCCCGTACTCCCGCCCGAGATCGCGGAGGAGATCCAGGAAGCCCGCGCGGCTGTCCTTGTCGACGCCCGCCGTGGGCTCGTCGAGGACCAGCAGCCGAGGCTCGCCGAGCAGCGCACGCGTGATCATGACGCGCTGTTGGAGGCCGCCGGACAGCTCGCCGAACGGCACGTCCAGGTAGTCTTCCAGGCCCATGTCCCGGAACTTCTCCTCGGCGGCCCGCAGGTGTCGCCTCCGAGGCACGCGGATCGGGCCGAAGTCGCGGGCGAGGCCCTGGACCGCCAGCTCGCGGGAGGTGATGGGGAAGGAGATCTTCGCCATCACGTTGGCCTGGGGCACGTAGCCGACCTGCTTCAGGCCGCGTCGGCCGCCGACCTTCTGGCCCAGGACGGTCAGCTCGCCGCCGTCGCGGGGCAGCTGGCCGATGAGGACCTTCAGCAGGGTGGACTTGCCGCAGCCGTTCTCTCCGGTGAGCAGCACCGTCTCGCCCTGGCCGACGGTCAGGTCGATGCCGCGCAGGACGGGGAAGCGGCCGTAGGAGAAGGTGACGTCGCGGGCGAGGATGACGGGATCCCCGGAGGCGGGGGACGCGTCGTGGGCTGTCGGGGCCGCGCGGTTCGCGTGGTCCGCGGCGGCCCCGGCCATTGCGGATGCGCCGGTGTCGTGGGTCATGGCGTGGTCGTTCATGCCTTCCGGGTCGGTCTGGCTAGTGGATGGATTCATGGAGGTTCCGGAGGTTCATCTCGAGGTAGGCCAGGTACCCGTCCTCGAACATGCCGTCGCCGGGGGCGACGTGCTCCATCGATGCGAGCGGGAGCGTGCGGCCGCCGACCTCATCGACGATTGTCCGGATGCCGGGATCGGACGTGCCGAACTCGTGGTAGACGATGTCGATGCCCGTGTCCCGGACGAACCGGATGGCGCTGACGAGGGAGAAGAGGCTGGGCGCCTCGTTCGTCGTCAAGCCCTGCAGACTGCGGGCCTGGAGCCCGAAGTCGCGGGCGAGGTACGAGAACGCGTTGTGGCTGACGATGAAGTCGCGGCGCTCCGCCTTCGCGAACTTCTCCTTGTACTGCGCCTGCAGCTGCGTGAGCTCCGCGACGATGCGGAACTTGTTGCGCTTGATGTCGTGCTCGTGGTCGGGGAACATCTCGCGCATGCGGCCCTCGATGGCGTTGCAGTAGCGCTTGGCGTTGATGACGGACATCCACGAGTGAGGGTCGAACGTCACGGTGTCGGCGCCGGTGCTGGAGCCGTCGATGACGGGCGTCGTCGGCACCTCGGAGCCGTCCTCGGCGACGATCGTGTAGCTCAGGATTTCCTGGGAGACGCGGTCGGCGACGAAGTACCAGTTCGCGGTGCCCTCCGGGACGCGGAAGCCGACGACGCCCGACTCGTGGCCCATGTCGATGTCGAAGACCTCGCCGTCGACGAGCTCGAAGTTCTGCTTCTGCTCGATCGGGGTGCCCTTGACGTTCATGACGGACCGGCCCTTCTGGACCAGATCGTCGGTGGGCGTGTCCGGCGGAGCTGTGAAGAAGCCCGCGCGCATGCTCGGCTCGTGGGTGTGGCCGAACACCAGGCGGTACGACGCCCCGGGCGTCAGCGGAGCGGAGGCGAGGTACTGGAATTCGCCGATGGCCGCCGCGCCCTTGTAGGTGATGAGCTCCACGAAGTTGCTGAGGTGGAGGATGGGCAGGTCTGGCATGTTCTGCTCGACCTGAGGCAGCCAGGCCTCCATGTTCGCGCCGTTGACGACGAGCAGGTCCGCGCGGGCCAGCTCCTGCATCGAGCGCGGCGACGGCTCCCACATGTGCGGGTCCTGGCCCGCGGGCATGAAGGAGCGGACGTCGAAGGCGTCGCCGGCGATGGATTCGACGAGGCTGCGGATGGGGTAGAAGGACGCGTAGATGACGGGGCGGCCGTCGCCCTCCGCAGCGGGGTCTCCGCCGGAGCCGCCGAAGCCGCCGGAGCTTCCGCAGGCCGCGAGGGTGGTGCCCGCCGCGGCCGCGGCGAGGGACGCGAGGAACGTTCGCCTGGTGTGCCTGTGCATGCCTGCCTGTCGTGGGTCGCCGCGCCGGTGGGCGCGTCATGGCCGGGGATCGCCGTGGCCGGCGGCGCCGGACCCGTGCCCGTGTCGCCGCCGGCCGTGGACCGGTCGGATCAGTGGTGGTGGTGGAAGAGGGTCTCGGCGATCTGCTCGTCGGTGGCGGAGCCCTCCTGGATGAAGGTCGGGTACCAGCCGTCCTCGGCGTTCAGGGCCTCGTCGACGGTGTCGCCGTAGCGCATGTGGAAGTGCGCCAGGGTCTCCTCGCCGTGCAGCGGCATGAGCAGGATGTACTTGTGCGGGGCCCCCTCGGAGCCCTCGAAGACGAACCAGGTGAACTCGTGCTCGTCGGTCTTGACGTCCTTGGCCTCGACGAACTTGTACTCGTAGCCCTCGTCGGCCTTCGCGTCGGTGACCTTGTCCATGTCGTCGACGAAGTTGATCTTGTCGTCGCCGATGACCATGCCGGCGAAGTCGGCCTTGCGCTTCTGCTCGACCTCGGACAGGACCTGGTCGACGGTCTCGCCGTGTTCCTTGGCGGCGTCCTCGGCGAACGGCTTCATGGCGTCGGACTTGGCGTAGGCGCCCAGGGAGATCCAGGTGCCGTCCCAGTCGGCGAGGCTGGCCTCGGACTGCGACTCCTTGGACTCGGACGCGGCGGCCGAGGTGGCCTCGGCGGCGGCGGAGGTGGCCTTGTCGGTGGCCTCGCTCGCGGTGTCGCCGGCGTCGGAGCAGCCGGCGGCGAGAAGCGTGAGGGCGGCGATGCCGGCGACGGCGACGCGGCGGGAGCGGACGGTGAACATACGTGCCTCCGTGGGATCGGGGTATCGGGGTCGGCCTGTTGGGCCGTCGGCCTCGGTCGGCCGTCGTAGATGGTTATAGCCGATTAAGGATGCCCTGACCAGACGCCGAAGGGTATTCATGCGTATTGACATATGCAAAAGTACGCAACGACGAAAAACTAATGCGCGGTACGGCGGCATCCGGTGATGGGCGGGGACGCCGGTGAACGAGGCGCACCCGGGCGGCGCGGCCCTGTCACCTCCGCGAACCGGAGAGTCGGTGAGGCCGCGGCATTCCCGCCGGGATGAGGGGTTCGCCGGGGCCCGGGCCTGCGGGACCGCGTCGTCGTAGAGGCAACCGATGGCCGAATCCCCCTGAAAGGGGGTGCCCCGGAGGGTGCGGGATCGAGCCGGCGGCGCGGCCTTCTTCGCCGGATGGGTGTACTTCCTCGCCTGGGTGACCGTCGGCATCGCCGAACTGACCGCCATTGCGGTTTACCTGGACTTCTGGCCGGTTTTTGCGGGACGTTCCGCAGTGGGTCCTCGTCGCGGCCGCGCTCGCCGTCGTCGTCATGACGCAGGGCGTCATCTTCGCCTACGCGGGCATCGACATGATCGGCATCGGAGTGCCGTACGTCGCGGATGTGATGAACCTCGTCGTCCTCACCGCCGCGCTGTCGTCGGTGAACGCGAGGCTCTACGCCACCGCGCGCATCCTCAAGCCTCTCGCGCACTCGGGATCGGCTCCGCGGTTCCCCGGAACCATGTCGCGGCGGGGGCGGCCCCGGTACCGTCGTCGCCATGGGATACGTCACCACCGCATTCGACGCGGGCCTGCTCACCATCCGCATCGATCGCCCCGAGGGCCACAACTCGCTGAGCCGCGACCTTCGCCTCGAGCTCATCCAGGTCTTCCGCGATGCTGCCGCCGCCTGCGACGCCGCGGATGACGCCGCCCGCGTGCGCGCCGTCCTGCTCGCCGGCGGAAAGAAGGTCTTTTGCGCCGGCCAGGACCTCAAGGAGCACCTGGAGGACGTGAAGTCCGGCACCGGCATGACCAAGGTCGAGGACGAATACAACCCGATGATCGACGCCCTGAACGCGATCCCCGTGCCGGTCGTCGCCTCCATCAACGGCGCCGCCGCCGGCGCCGGCTGGTCCATCGCGCTGAACTGCGACTTCCGCGTCGCGGCGACGACCGCGACGTTCAAGGCCGCCTTCCCGTCCATCGGCCTGGCCAACGACTGCGGCATGTCGGCGCTGCTGCCGTCCATCGTCGGTCCGGTGAAGGCCCTCGAGCTGTTGTTCACGGACAAGGCCATCCCGGCCGACGAGGCCCTTGCCCTCGGATTGGTCACCGCCGTCGCCGGCGGCGAGGACGCCGACGCCGAGGCCGAGGCCTTCGCCAGGAAGCTAGCCTCCGGCCCGACCCGCTCTTTCCGCGAGATCAAGGCATTGGTGAACGACGCGTCCGCCGTCTCCGAGGTCGCCGCCCGCGAGGCCGAGGCCCAGAAGCGCCTGGTCACCTCCGCCGATCACGCCGAGGCCGTCCAGGCCTTCCTGGCCAAGCGCCGACCGGAGTTCACCGGCCGCTGACGCGCTGCCGCGCCGTCCGCCGCTGTTGTGCCGTATGAACTCCGCGCCCTGCGGCCCCGCTACGCCAGGGCGCCCATCGGGTCCCAGGCGGGCAGGACGGTGACGTCGCCGCCGAGGGCGTCGCGGTACTCCTGCGGCAGGGCGCGCGGGTGGACGGCGATCTCGAAGACGTACTCGCCGAACCAGTTGTCGTTCATGGTCCAGAATCCCCGGTCGGCGGTGTCGGTGCCCCAGGAGTTCTCCACGCGCCAGCGGTTTACCGTGTGCGCGTCGTCGGCGACGTCGGCACCGACGAGCACCATCGCGTGGGTCATGAGGGACTCGGCGGCCTCCAGGCGCGTCCGCTTGGACATGCCCATGTCGACGCCGTAGACGCCCTCGTAGTCGTGCAGGTGCTCGTCCCAGTAGCCCAGGTCGGCGTCGCACTGGACCTCCGTGTCGCAGCCGAACCACACGGCCCTGCCGGCGACGATGGTGTTGCGTGCGGCGTCGCGCAGCACGTCCATCGGGGCGTTGAGGTAGGTCACGGGCGCGCCGCCGACGACGTTGCCCAGGTACTCGACGGTGTACAGCTTCCCGTAGCCGTTGCGCGGGTCGTTGACCACGCAGACGTACTCGCCGAGGTCGCGGGGCAGGTAGCGCCCCGCGAACTGCTGCGGGGTCATCTCGCCGCCGCGGTGGAAGCGGCCCTCCTTCGTGCGGTACTGCCAGACGAAGCGCTCCGGCGGGGTGCCCAGGTGGATCTCCAGGATGCGGTGGACGTCGGCAAGCGCGTCCTCGCGGGCATTCTCGATGCCGGCGCGGACTCGCAGGGCGGCACGGCGCAGTACCGTCTCCAGGTCGCGGTTCATGGACTCCGTGCAGGAGCTGGAGAACGTCTCCGGCATCGCGTACTTCGGCACGACGCCGTACTTCTCCACCAGCGCGACGAACATGTTCCACTGCCCGCCGTCGTCGATGGGCATGGTCAGCAGATGTTCGACCGTGCGGTCGTCGAGCGGCCGGTCCGCCAGCTCGGCCATGGCGCACAGGAAATGGTTGGCCTTCTCCAGCTTGTCCCAGTAGTGGACGTAGGCCTGGGAGAACTCCAGGTCCTCAATGCCGGTCTCCGCCATGACGGGGCCGCGCAGGCTGTTGAGGCCGGCGAAGATCCAGCAGCGCCCGGAGCGCTTCTGGTTCGCGGCGGCCCAGCCGTCGACCCGATGGCTGACGGAGTGATCCATGCCCGTGACGACGGCGCGGTCCAGCGCCACGGTGTTCACGGACGTCGCGGCGATGGCGTTGCGCACCACGCCGCGGGTGCGGTCGGCGCGGGCCTCCTCGCCCAGCGCGGCGACGGCGGCGGGATCGAGGGCGCCGGCCGCGTCGAAGATGTTTCCGGTTGCGGTGTCGGTCATGTCCGGGTCCTCTCTATGCCATCAGGTCGTACGGGGGCAGGTCGCGCACCTCGGCGGCCAGCGCCGGCAGCAGGTGCTCCGGGACATGGCGGCGGGGGACGACGACCTGGAAGACGTTGGCGGCGAACCAGGAGGGGGACATGGTGCCGTAGCCCTTGCCCGGCATCTCCTTCTCCTCGCGGTTCTTCGTGCCCCAGGAGTTCTCCACGCGCCAGGCGCGGACGGAGCCGTCGCCCTCCCGGTCCACGCCCGTGAACGCCATGCCGTGGGTGGGCAGGGAGTCGCGGGTGATGAAGCGCTCGCCGACGGTGGAGGAGGTGTCGATGCCGTAGAGGTCGTCCAGCCGCACCGCGTCCTCGTCCCACACGGCCAGGTCGCGGGGGAACCGGCGCATGACGTCGCACGCGAACCACACCGGCTCGCCGGCGTCGAGGGAGGCCAGCGCGGCGGACTCCAGGTCGGCGGTCTCCGCCGAGACGTAGACCATGCCCTCCTCGCCCCAGACGTTGCCCGTGTGCGTGAGGCGCCAGCGGGTGCCGGGCTCGTGGCCCTCGCGCGGATCGACGGCCAGCGCGACCCACTCGTCCAGGTCCGCGGGCAGGTGGCGGGCGGCGAACTCCTGCGGCGTGATCTCGCCGGTGGAGGTGTACGCGCCGTCCTTGTCCAGGTAGCGCCACGTGAACGTGGTCGGGGGCACGCCCAGGTGCGCGGAGATGACGCGGTGGGCGTCGCGGACGCCGTCGGCGATGTGCGTCTCCACGGCCCCTGCATCGCCGGCCGCCCGGGCCTCGACGATGAGCGCGGCGCGCCGGCGCAGCACCGTGCCCAGCGCGCGGTTGAGGTCGCGGGTGCGGTCCGCGGACTCCGTGCCCGGCATGACGTCCTTCGGCATGACGCCGTACTTGCGCACCAGGTTGACGAAGTACGGGAACCACGCGCCGTCGTCGCCCGCGTTCTCCAGGACGAACCGCAGCGTGCGGTCGTCCATCGCCGCATGCGGGTCGGACAGGTCCAGGTCCAGCTCCGCGACGGTGCGCAGCGTGAAGTTCGCGCGCTCCAGCTTGTCGTGGAACTGCAGGTGCGCCTCGGAGAACTCGAACTCGTCGAGGTTCAGGGACTTCGCCGTCGCATGGCGGAACACGTTGAACGCGGCGAACATCCAGCACCTGCCGGTCTGGCGCTGGTCGGTCACCCCCAGCTCGTCGATCTTCGTCGCCGTCGCGGGGGCCAGGGCGGTGACGGCGTCGCGGTCCACGGCGACTGCGTCCACGCCAGCCGCCGTGACGGCGTTGCGGGCCACGCTCAGCGCCGGGTCCCCGGCGGCCCTGCGCAGGCCTGCGAGCGTCTGCTCGGTCAGCGGTTCGAAAAATGCCATGTGCCCGTTATACGCGCCGCCTCGGCGTCCGTGGACGAGAATGTCGGACATGCGGCGACGTGCATGTTTCCGGCGACGGCGAAGCCCCGCCCCGCGCGATGCGCGGTGGCGGGGCTCACGGGGCCGAGGCCGACGGGGCCGTGGCGGCGTGCCGGGGCCGGGGGAGGGGCCCCTATCAGGCGAAGCCGCCCTTGGCCAGGCGACGGCCGATGATCTCCTTCATGATCTCGTTGGTGCCGCCGTAGATGGTCTGCACCTTGGAGTCCAGGTAGTGGGTGGAGATCGGGTACTCGAGCATGAAACCGTAGCCGCCGAACAGCTGGAGGCACCGGGTGACGATGTCCTGCTGCTCCTCGGTGGTCCAGAACTTCGCCATCGAGGCGCCGACCTCATCGAGCTTGCCGGCGTTGTGGGCCATGACGGCCTGGTCGACGAAGGCCTGCATGGAGGTGCAGCGGGTCGCGATGTCGGCCAGGAAGTGCGCGTGGACCTGATGGTCGATCAGGCGGCGGCCGAAGGTCTCGCGCTCCTGGGCGTAGTTGTAGGCCAGGGTCCAGGCGCGGCGGGAGGTCGCGACGGAGCCGACGGCCAGGGTCAGGCGCTCATGGGCCAGGTTGGTGCGGAGGTAGCCGAACGCGGCGCCCTCCTCGCCGATGAGGTTCG
Source organism: Actinomycetes bacterium (assembly GCA_023388385.1). Classification (GTDB taxonomy): domain Bacteria; phylum Actinomycetota; class Actinomycetes; order Mycobacteriales; family Mycobacteriaceae; genus Corynebacterium. The sequence continues at coordinate 21,976 of JAEWGK010000122.1, forward strand.
CGCCCGGGACGCGGACGTTGTCGAAGTGCAGCTCGGCGGTGTCCTGGGCCTTCAGGCCGACCTTCTGCAGCGGGCCGTTCTTGGTGTAGCCCTCCAGGTCGGAGTCGACGACGAACATGGAGACGCCAGCGCGGCCCTTGGACGGGTCGGTGACGGCGACGACCAGCGCGAAGTCGGACAGCATGCCGTTGGAGATGAACGTCTTGGAGCCGTTGAGGATCCAGTCGTCGCCGTCCTTCTTGGCGAAGGTGCGGATGCCGGCGAGGTCGGAGCCGGCGCCCGGCTCGGTCATGGCGAGGCAGCCGATGAGATCGCCCGCGTTCATCGGGGCGAGGTAGCGCTGCTTCAGGTCCTCGGAGGCGAACTTGGCCAGGTACGGGGCGACCAGGTCATTGAGGGTGCCGAAGGAGACGACGATGGAGCCGCAGTCCGCGTTGGTCAGCTCCTCGTTAAGGACCTGGTTGTAGCGGAAGTCCATTTCGCCGCCGCCGCCGTAGGCCTCCGGGGTGGACATGCCGATGAGGCCGAGCTCGCCGGCCTTCTTGAACACCTCGCGGTCCGGCATGCCCTCCTTGTGCCAGCGCTCGACGTTCGGGGTGATCTCCTTCTCGACGAAGCCCCGGACCATCTGCCGGAACATCTCGTGTTCTTCCTCGAAGTGCGTGCGGGGCAGGAAATCCTTCATGGTGTGCCTTTCCTCTGCGGATGGTGCGTTGGTGGTCGCGGGTCGCGCATGAGCGCGCGGTCCGTCCTGAAACCAGTATGCCCGTATATGTGAGCCGTCTCACGGCCCTACGTCAAGTTCGCCCCCGGTCGGGTGGAACGGGTGCGCTCCCTGGAGGCTGTGATCACCCCCGTGCGGGCATTCGCGATCAAGTGAGGCAATGCTAAGCGAAATGCCGCCCGGGCTGCGCGGATGGTCGGTCTGGCGCCCGCCGGGATGCGCCTGCGGGCGGACCGGGAGGGGGTGATTTAGCGAACATCTATATTTTCTAATTGACCTGAGGGGCGGATCGGCGACTAGTATCAGGGCCAGTGGTCATCAACTGCCACGCAGTCACAGGCAACCTCCAATTGCACACGCGGCACAGGCGGCGCCCCCGTAACTCGGGGACGTCGCCTGTGCTGATCGTGGCGGATGGGATGCGGTTCGGCGCCGGCCCTCGCCACCTGCCTCTCGCAGCCCGGCGCTCCGCCTAGTGCGCCGCCCAGTGTGCGGCGAGCGTCGAGTTGACCAGGTCCGCCTGCTCGACGTTGACCAGGTGCTTCGCGGGCGACAGCGTCACCATGCGGGAGCCGTCGAGACGCTCGTGGAGGCCGCGGACGACCTCGAGGGCGGTGGAGGTGTCCTGCTCGCCGGCGACGACCAGCGTCGCCAGTCGGATGCGCTCCTCGACCGCGGGCAGCCGATCGCGGGAATCGAAGCCGGCGATGGCGTGGCAGCAGCCCGCATAGCCGTCGTCGGAGGTGCAGGCGATGCCCTCGGAGTAGGAGGCGGGCAGTTCCGGCGTGCGCGCGAAGCACGCGTCGGTGAACCAGTTGCGGACGACGGTGTCCGCCAGCGCTCCGGTGCCCTCGCGGCCGACGAGCTCCGCCTTGTCCAGCCAGGCGTCCGTCTCCCCGAACTTCGGGGCGGTGGACATCAGGGCGAGCGACCGGACGCGGTCCGGGTGCTCCAGCGCCAGCGTCTGCGCGACGGCGCCGCCGAGCGACAGGCCGGCGACATGCGCGGCGCCGACGCCCAGGTCGTCGAGCAGTTCGACGGCGTCGGCCGCCAGCTCGGGCATGGTGTACGGCCCCACCGGCGCGGGTGATTCGCCGTGGCCGCGCAGGTCGGCGGCGATGACGCGGAAGTAGTCGCCCAGGACGCGGATCTGCGGCGCCCACATGCCGCGGGTCGCGCCCAGCGAGCCGAGCAGCAGGACGGCGGGGGCGCCCTCGGGGCCGTGGACGTCGTACGCCAACTTCATGGTCTGTCTCCGTTCCTCCCCGTCGCGGGGATGCGTGCGTGCGGTCGTTCGTGGCGCGTCCGTGCCGGCGGGCGCGGGTGCCCGGGTCGTGCGTGACGACGCCCCGGGCGCCCCGCCCCCGACGCGCGGGCGCACCGGCCCGCCGAGGTCAGTCGCCGTCGGCGACGGCGCGGGCCTGCTCGGCGG
>JAEWGK010000143.1 GCA_023388385.1 Actinomycetes bacterium
GACATCACGGGGATGCCGAAGTCGTAGGCGTCGATGCGCCAGGAGGTGTCCACGTCCTTCGAGGACCGGGTCCGGCGGGACGGGACGATGTCCACGTCGGAGAGCTCGTAGGTGCGGCGGGCCTCGCGGCCGATGCCGATTTCGACGACGTCACGCATGGTGTGCTTCGCGTTTCCTTTGCGGTGGGAGGGCTGGCCGGGACCGGGCCTAGCGCTGGTAGTAGTTCGGGGCCTCGACGGTCATCTGGATGTCGTGCGGGTGCGACTCGCGCAGGCCGGCGGCGGTGATCTGGACGAACCGCGCATCGTGCAGCTGCTCGATCGTGCCGGAGCCGGTGTAGCCCATCGCGGCGCGCAGGCCGCCGACCAGCTGGTGGATGATGGCGTCGAGGTTTCCGCGGAACGGCACCCGGCCCTCGATGCCCTCCGGCACCAGCTTCTCCTCCGACTTCACGTCGGCCTGGAAGTATCGGTCCTTGGAGTAGGAGCGCTTCTCGCCGGTCAGGCCGCGGCCCTGCATGGCGCCCAGGGAGCCCATGCCGCGGTACATCTTGTACTGCTTGCCGTTGACGACGACGGTCTCACCCGGCGCCTCCGCCGTGCCGGCGAGCAGGGAGCCCAGCATGACCGAGGACGCGCCGGCCACCAGGGCCTTCGCGATGTCGCCGGAGAACTGCATCCCGCCGTCGGCGATGATCGGCACTCCGGCCTTCCGCGCCGGCACCGCGGCCTCCATGATGGCGGTGATCTGCGGGGCGCCGACGCCCGCGACGACGCGGGTGGTGCAGATGGAGCCCGGGCCGATGCCTACCTTGATGGCGTCCGCGCCGGCGTCGATCATCGCCTGCGCCGCCTCGCGGGTGGCCAGGTTGCCGCCGACGATCTGGGCGCGGTCGCCGAACTCCCTCTTCACGCGGGAGACCATGTCCAGCACGCCGCGGTTGTGGGCGTGAGCCGTGTCGACGACCAGGACGTCGACGCCCGCGTCGACCAGCGCGCCGGCGCGCTTCCAGGAGTCCTCGCCCGTGCCGATGCCGGCGCCGACGAGCAGTCGGCCGGAGCCGTCCTTCGCCGCGTCCGGGTACTGCTCCTGCTTGACGAAGTCCTTCACCGTGATGAGGCCGGTGAGCTTGCCCTCGCCGTCGATGATCGGGAGCTTCTCCACCTTGTGGGTGCGCAGCAGGTGCAGCGCCGCGTCGCCGGCGACGCCCTGCTCCGCGACGACGAGCGGCATCGGGGTCATGACCTCGGAGACCCTGCGGTTCAGATCAGTCTCGAAGCGCATGTCGCGGTTCGTGCAGATGCCGACGAGGACACCGTCCGCGTCGACCACCGGCAGGCCGGAGATGCGGTACCGCGCGCACTTCTCGTCGACCTCGCCGATCGTGTCGTCCGGCGAGCACGTCACCGGGTTGGAGACCATGCCGGCCTCGGAGCGCTTGACGATCTCGACCTGCTGCGCCTGATCCTCCACCGACAGGTTGCGGTGCAGGATGCCCATGCCGCCCTGGCGGGCCATCGCGATGGCCATGCGGGCCTCGGTCACCGTGTCCATGGCGGCGGAGACGATCGGGGTCTTCAGGCGGATCTCGCGGGTCAGCTGGGTCGAAGTGTCGACCTCGGATGGGATGACCTCCGAGGCGTCCGGCAGGAGCAGGACGTCGTCGAACGTGAGGCCGATAAGCGGAATCTTGCCCGCGTCGTCGCCGCCAAGGCTGATGCCGGTCGGATTGGTCATGAAGGTGCCCTCCTGGTCGCGCCGCTGGATCCGGCCCCGCGGGAATGCCCGCGCGGGCCCGTCGTGACCTCAACCTTATCGCCCCGCCCGACATGGCCTAAACCCCAGTCGGCGCGGGGGCGGGCCGGGGCGCCGCCGCGGGACGTGCGCGGGCGCCGCCGCGGCCCGATCGCCGCCGGTGACGGGCGGGGCACTATCGTGACGTCCGTGAGCCGAGATTTCTGGTCCTCGATGCCCATCGATCCGTTCGACGGTGACCCGGACGACCCGTCGCACCTCCTCGAGCCCGACGATCCGGTCGAGGAGCTGGACGACGAGGAGCGCGCGGAGGTCGCCGAGGATCTCGACGCCGTCCGCCTGTTCCGCCGCGTCATGGCGCCGGAGGGCTTCCTGGGCGTGGCCATGCCGTGCGACGAGTGCGACGAGATGCACTTCTACCCCTGGTCCGTCCTCGAGGACCACTACACCTCGCTGCTGGCGGGCGTCCCCTCCCCCGTCCACGAGCCGGCCCTCGACCCCGAGGTCGAGCGCTACGCGCCGTGGGACTACTGCGCGGGCTTCGTCGACGGCCGGCGCACCGCCCGCCGCGGCCGCCGCCCCTGGTAGCGGTCTGGCCTAATCCCCGGCCGGGGCTGCCGAGGCCGCGGAGGGGATGGCCTCCGCGATGGTGGCCGGGAGCTCCGCCGCGGACGTGGCCGGGAGCTCCGCCGCGGACGCGGCCGGGGCCGGGACGACGCGCGGCGGCGAGTTCATCGGCTGCTCGGCCGCCGGCGGCTGCGCCGCGTCCCCGCCGCCGGCACCGGCCCCCGCGTCGCCGCCCTGGGCGGGCGGGGCCTGCTGGACCGGACGCTCGGTGACGGTGACGGTCGCCTGCTCGGTGACGGTCTCGCGGACAGTGCGCGTCTCGGTGCCAGGCGTGGCCGTGCGCTCGCTGGTCGTCGTCACCGTCGTCGTCCCCCCGGGCACGACGACGTAGCGGATGCGCTCACTCGTCTCCCGGAACTGGGCGTTCATGCGCTCGCGATCGCGCTCGTCGACTTCGGCGAGCAGCTGCTCCGCATAGGCGAGCAGCCTGCGGGCCTCCTCCGCGTCGCCGTCGCCGGCGGCAGCGTCGGCGCGCTCGAGCGTCGCCGCGAGCTCCACCGTCACGGACTCCTGGCCCAGCAGCTGCTGACGCAGCGGCCACAGGGCCCCGCCCGGCTGCGCGGACGTCACCGCGGACAGCCCGCCGATGATGACCACCGACGCGGCGGCCGCGCCGAGCAGCGCCGTCGTCATCCGGCCCGGAAGCGGGATACCCCGGCGCGGGGCGCCGCCGCCCGCGGAACGGTCCCCGCGGGAGGCGCGCAGGGGCGTGACGACGCTCTCCGCGTCATCACGCCCATCTCCCCGAGCAGGCTCCGCGCCCCAGCCTTCCGGAAGCGCGGGCGGGGCCGCGACCGGCTCCGCGCCACGGACGGAGGCGGCGAGCAGGGAGGCCAGCGCGGCGTCGGTGCCGCACGCGCCGGCGCCGACGGCCCCCGCGTCGCCGCGGGACAGCGCATCCAGGAAGGCGTCGTCGAGTTCAAGCTCCTCATGCCCCGGGATGCGATCGACGACCGCGCCGTCCCCGGTGCCGTTGGTCACGTCCATCCCTCCTGTGCCTCCTTCTCCAGGATCTCGCGGAGCTTCGCCAGCGCCCGGTGCTGCGCGACGCGGACGGCGCCGGGCGTCGCGCCGACGATGCGGCCGGTCTCCTCCGCGCTGAGGCCCTCGAACACCCGCAGGATGATGATGTCGCGGGACCTTTCATTGAGGGAATCGAGCAGCCGCCGCACTTCGTTACCGGATGCTGAGGACATCACCGCATCCTCCGGCAGGCCGTCGGTCGCCACTGCCTCCGGCAGCTCCTCGTAGGGCTGGGAGCGGTCGCGGCCGACCGCGCGGTGGGCGTCGGCGACCTTGTGCGCCGCGATGCCGTAGACGAACGCCAGGAACGGCCGGCCCGTGTCCCGGTAGCGCGGCAGGGCGCGCAGGACGGCCAGATCGACCTCCTGGGCGACGTCGTCGGCCGACACCGGCCCGTCGCCGCCGAGGCGCGCCCGGCAGTAGCGGACGACGTGCGGGTGGACGACGGCGAGGAGGCCCTCCGCCGCCGACCGGTCCCCCGCCGCGGCCGCGGGCCACAGCTCCGCGAGCTCCCGCTCGTCGTCGTCGAGGCGCGTGCGGCGCAGGCGGCGGGCGGCGTCGTCGCCGCGCCCGGCGTCGGCCGAATGGGCGGCGTGGGCCGCGTGGCGGTGCAGCCCGCGTTGCGCCTCTGCTGCGACCAACGGATCCGCACCTCCTCCCGACGTCCGCTGCGGCGCCGGGCGGCGGCGCCTTCCCCGGGAATCCTAGTATGCGGGCGCGGGCGCGGGCTCCGGGCCCCGGGCAGGAGGACCGCGGACGATGGTGAAACGACCCGTGAATTACGGCGCCAGTCCCGGAAAGTGACGGACGTCACCCGGGAGAACGGGAAATTCAACGCGATTTAGACGCCCGGGCCGCATTCCCGTCGCCGCTGCGTAACCGCTGGTTCATCATCGGCGCCCACACTGGTGCGCATCGCCGAAGGGCACGGCCCCGCGCGGCCCCGCGCCCGGACGGCACGAGCAGCACCACCATCCGCGTCCCGCGCGGCATGGCCGCCGGCACGGCGGCCGGAAGGAGTTCCACAATGACGCACATCGACCGCCTCCCCGGCCCCAACTCGGATCTCTGGGACTGGCAGCTGCACGGCTCCTGCCGTGGGGAGGACTCGTCGGTGTTCTTCCACCCCGAGGGCGAGCGCGGCCGCGCCCGCGCCATTCGCGAGATGCGCGCCAAGACCATCTGCCAGGGATGCCCGGTTCTGGTCCAGTGCCGCAACCACGCCCTCGCCGTCGCCGAGCCCTACGGCATCTGGGGCGGCATGAGCGAGTCCGAGCGCAACGAGATTCTGCGCTCCCGCCCCCACCGCCGCGAGCGCCTCTCCGCGTAACCCCGGAGACGCCGGACGGCCCCGTCGCCGCAGGTCCTCCCTGCGGCGACGGGGCCGTCCCCGATCCGGGCCGCGCCCTAGTGGGCGTGGCCGTGGCCGTGCTCGTCGGCCTGCTCCGGCTTGTCGACGACGCTGACCTCGGTGGTCAGCACCATGCGCGCGACGGAGGCGGCGTTGACGACGGCGGAGTGCGTGACCTTCACCGGGTCGATGACGCCGGCGGCGATGAGGTCGCGGTACTCGTCGGCCGCGGCGTCGTAGCCCTGGCCGTTCGGCAGCTCGGAGATGTGGTGGACGACGACGGCGCCATCCAGGCCCGCGTTGGCGGCGATCCAGTACGCCGGGCGGACCAGGGCGCGGGCCACGGCGCGGACGCCGATGGCCTCGTCGCCCGGCAGCTCGGCGGCCAGGGACTCCAGCTCGCCGGCGATCTGGACGAGCGCGGAGCCGCCACCGGCGACGACGCCCTCCTGCGCCGCGGCGCGCGCGGCGTTGATGGCGTCCTCGATGCGGAGCTTGCGCTCGTTCATCTCGGTCTCGGTGGCCGCGCCGGCGCGGATGACGGCGACGCCGCCGGACAGCTTGGCCAGGCGCTCCTCGAGCTTCTCGGCGTCCCAGGTGGAGTCGGTGCGCTCGAGCTCGGCGCGCAGCTGGGCCCGGCGGGCCTCGACGGCCTCGGCGGAGCCGGCGCCGTCGACGATGACGGTCTCGTCCTTCGTGACGGTGATGCGGCGGGCGGAGCCCAGCACCTCGAGGCCGGTCTCCTTCAGGCTCATGCCCATGTCGGACGTGACGACGGTGCCGTCCGTGACCACGGCCAGATCCTGGAGGAATTCCTTACGGCGGTCGCCGAAGTACGGCGCCTTGACGGCGACGACCTTCAACGTCTTGCGCATGGCGTTGATGACCAGCGCGGACAGGGCCTCGCCCTCGATGTCCTCGGCGATGATGAGGGTCGGGCGGCCGGTCTGGGCGATCTTCTCCAGCAGCGGCAGGAACTCCGGCAGGGAGGAGATCTTCTCGCGGACGAGCAGGACCATCGCGTCGTCCAGCTCGGCGCGCTGGGCGTCGACGTCCGTGACGAAGTACGGGGACAGGAAGCCCTTGTCGAAGGACACGCCCTCCGTGACGGCGAGCTCGTCCGCGATGGACTGCGACTCCTCGACGGAGACGACGCCGTCCTTGCCCACCTTCTCCATCGCGCCGGCGACCATCTCGCCGATGCGCTCGTCGCGGGACGAGACGGTGGCGACCTGGGCGATGGCGGTGGAGTCGGCGACCGGGGTGGCGCGCTCGGCGAGCAGCTCGACGGTCCGCTCGGCGGCCTTCTCGATGCCGCGGTTCAGGGCGACCGGGTTGGCGCCGGCGGCGACGTTGCGCAGGCCCTCGTGGACCAGCGCCTGCGCCAGCAGGGTCGCGGTGGTGGTGCCGTCGCCGGCGACGTCGTTGGTCTTGACGGCGACGGACTTCACCAGCTGCGCACCGAGGTTCTCGAACGGATCCTCGACGTCGATGTCGCGGGCGATGGTGACGCCGTCGTTGGTGACGAGCGGGCCACCGAACGCCTTGTCCAGCACCACGTTGCGGCCCTTCGGGCCAAGGGTGACCTTGACGGCGTCCGCCAGCGTGTCCACGCCCCGCTTGAGGCCCTCGCGGGCCTCCTCGTTGAAGGCAATCAGCTTGGACATGCGCGGGCCCGCCCTACTTCTCGATGACCGCGAGGATGTCGCGCTGGGACAGGAGCAGGTACTCCTCGCCCTGGTACTTCAGCTCGGTTCCGCCGTACTTGGAGAAGACGACGACGTCGCCCTCCTTGACGTCCATCGGGATGCGGCCGTCGTCATCCGCCCAGCGGCCCGGACCAACGGCCACGACGGTGGCCTCCTGCGGCTTCTCCTTCGCGGAGTCCGGGATGACCAGGCCGGAGGCGGTGGTGGTCTCGGCCTCGTTGATCTGGACGAGGACGCGGTCCTCGAGCGGCTTGATGTTGACGTTCGCCACGGTGAATTCCTCCATGTGCGTTATGCGAAGTTGATCCATGTGCCGGTTGGAGCCGTGCACAGCCGTCGTCGCGGGTGAACAACTGTGGGTCACACAACCTGTTCTGGCACTCTACCCTCGCGAGTGCCAACACTCAACGCAGGCGACTGCCAGCGCGGGGGCGACGCATGTCAGGCCGTCGCCAGCGGCTCCTCGACCGGCATGCCGGGGTCGATGCCGCAGCCGTAGCCGGACGGCTCGCCGCCGGCGGCGATGAGGTGGGCGGCCAGCGCCGCGATCATCGTGCCGTTGTCCGTGCACAGCCGCGGCGCGGGGACGTGCAGGGCGATGCCGGCGGCGGCGCAGCGCTCCGCGGCGAGCTCCCGCAGCCGCGAGTTCGCGGCGACGCCCCCGCCAAGCAGCAACGTGCGGGCGCCGACGTCCGTCGCCGCGCGGACGGCCTTGAACGTCAGGACGTCGCACACCGCCTCCTGGAACGACGCGCACAGGTCCGGCAGGTCGACGACGCGCCCCTCGCGCTCCGCGGCCTCGACGTACCGGGCGACGGCGGTCTTCAGCCCGGAGAAGGAGAAGTCGTGCCGCGCGTCCTTCGGCCGCATCATGCCGCGCGGGAAGGCGATGGCGCTGCGGTCGCCGCCGGCCGCGACGCGATCGATGACGGGACCGCCCGGGTAGCCGAGGCCCAGCAGCCGCGCGACCTTGTCGTAGGCCTCCCCCGCGGCGTCGTCCAGCGTCGCGCCCATCTCCTCCATCGGCTCCCCAACGCCGCGGACGCGCAGCAGCTGCGTGTGCCCGCCGGAGACGAGCAGCGCGACGGCATCGGACAGGTCCGGGGCATCCTCCGGCGACTCCGCACCGAGCGTGCCGACGGCCACGTGACCGCCCAGGTGATTGACGCCGTAGAACGGCACGTCCCACGCGGCCGCGTACGCCTTCGCGGCGGCCGCGCCGACCAGCAGCGCGCCGGCGAGGCCCGGGCCGACCGTGGCCGCGACGCAGTCGGGGACGTCGACCCCGGCGTCGCCGAGCGCCGCGCGGACGACGGGCCGGACGGCCTCCAGGTGCGCGCGGGAGGCGATCTCCGGGACGACCCCTCCGAAGCGCGCGTGCTCCTCCATCGAGGACGCGACGGACTCGCCGAGGATCTCCACGTCCGGGCGCGCGGCCGAGCCGGGCGCCTCCGCAGGCAACGCCGGTTTCCACGTGACGCGCGCGACAGACGCGCCCGTCTCGTCGCAGGAGCTCTCGATGGCCAGCAGGACGCGGGTCTCGGCGGGGTTTCCGGTCATGCCCCGGAGTCTACGGCGGCGCTCGGCAGGCCTCGAACGGCGGCCGCCCACCTGGCGACCAGCCCCCCTCCCGAACAGATGGGGGCCCGCGCACACTCCGTGGACGCCAAGGTGAGGCGGTGCTAACCTCCCAATCATGACACCCATTCACGATGACGGCGGCGGCACCACCGTCGCCGCCGGGCCCGCGGCCGCCACGTCCGGCGACGGCGCGCCCGGCGACGGCGCGCCCGCCGCTCCCGGCACGGAGCAGACGACGGACTGGGCGGCGCTCGGCGAACTGCTCTCCCCGGTGACGGGAAAGATGATCGCCGCCGGCATCCTGGCGTTCATCGGCTCCGGCATGCGCCTGGTCCCCGCCATCGCGGTCGCCGAGATCGCCATCCACCACGACGGGCTGACGGGCGGCTTCGTCGCCGGCTGGCTCGTCGCCGCGGCTGCCTGCCTCCTCGTCGGCCAGATGCTGTACCTGGGCGCCGCCGGCTGGTGCCACGGCGTCGAGGCCGACTATCGCCGCGACCTGCGGCTTCGGGTGTCGCGCCACCTGTCGCGCATCCCGCTGGGCTGGTTCTCCGACCGGAACTCCGGCACGGTGAAGAAAATCGTGCGGGAGGACGTGGCGTCCATCCACACCATCGTCGCCCACCTGCCCGCCGACGGCGCCTCCGCGGTGGCGATGCCGCTGGCCGGCTTCGGCATCCTGTTCTGGTACGACTGGCGCTTCGCGCTGGGCCTCATCGTCTGGATTGCCCTCGTCTTCACGCTCACCGCGGCGCTGAACCCGGGCGGCATGAAGGAGACGACGGAGAAATATCTGTCCGCCCAGGCCTCCATGTCGCAGGCGCTCGTGGAGCTGGTCGACGGCATCACCGCGGTGAAGAACTTCGGTGGCTCCGGCCGCGTCTTCGGCCGCTACGAGCGGGCGCTGGATCATTTCGTCACCTGGACCGGCGATTGGATGACGTCCCAGGGCAAGTCCCAGTCGGTGTCGCTATCCCTGCTGAACCCGGCGGGCATGCTGGTGCCGACGGTCCTGCTCGGCTGGGCCGTCATCGGCTGGGGCGGCGCGGACCCGGCCCTGATGGTGCCGTTCGTCACCGTCGCACTCGGCCTGCCGATGGGCCTCATCGGCTTCATCCCGCTCATGCGGTTCCTCACCGCCGGCTCCGAGGCGGCGCGGCGGTTGTCCCTCCTGCTGGCCGTGGAGCCGCTGCCCGTGCCGGCGGAGCCGACCCCCATCCCGGATGGCCCGCTGGACGTGGAGTTCGACCATGTCACGTTCGGCTACGACGCGCGGCATCCGGTCATCCGGGACCTCACCGTGACGTTCGCCGCGGGCACGGTCACCGCGCTCGTCGGCCCGTCGGGCTCCGGCAAGACGACGGTGACGCGTCTCGCCGCCCGTTTCCACGACGTCGAGGCAGGCGCCGTGCGCCTCGGCGGCGTCGACGTCCGCGACGCCGACGACGCCGACGTGCTGGCCCACCTGGCCATCGTGGAGCAGGACATCGCGCTCATCCACGGCAGCGCCGCGGAGAACATCGCCCTCGGCCGCCCCGGCGCGACGCGGGAGGAGATCGAGGCGGCCGCCCGCGCCGCCCGCATCCACGACCGCATCACGCGCCTGCCGGGCGGCTACGACGCCGTCCTCGGCGACGAGGGCACCCACCTGTCGGGCGGCGAGAAGCAGCGCGTCGCGCTCGCCCGCGCGTTCCTGCGCGACGCCCCGGTGCTGCTGCTCGACGAGGCGACCGCGTGGGCGGACCCGCACTCCGAGCGCGAGATCCAGGAGGCCCTGGCGGACCTGGCAGCCGGACGCACCGTCATCGTCGTCGCCCACCGGCTGGCGACGATCGTCGGCGCCGACCGCATCCTCGTCCTCGACGCCGGCCGCGTCGTCGAGGACGGCACGCACGATGAGCTTGCCGCCGCCGGCGGCCTGTACTCCACGCTCCGGGAGGCCCAGCGATGAGGGGATTCATCCGTTCCTACGAGGCGATGCTCGGCCGCCGCTCCGGGCTGCGCGGGCTCATCGCCATCTTCACCACCTCCGCCGTGCTGCAGGGGCTCACCATCCTGTTGCTCGTGCCGGTGCTGCGGGAGCTGCTCGCCGACGGCGGCGGCTTCCCCGCCGGCTGGTTCGCCGCGATGACGGTCTGCGGCGTCTCGTCGCTGCTGCTGTTCGGCTACGGCAGCCAGCGGGCCTACCTGGTCTGCATGAACGATCTGTTCGACGCGACGTCGCGAGTGGGGCGGACCGTCGTGAGGCTCCCGCTGGGCTGGTTCCACGCCGGCTCCTCCGCGCAGGTCAACCGCGCGGCGCTGGCGGACTGCGACGACCTGTCGCATATCGCGCCGATCGTGCTGCCCAACGTCGTCACGGCGATCGCCGGCCCCGCGACCGTCGTCGCCGGCATGCTGCTGCTGGAGTGGCGCATGGCGGTGCCCCTCATCGTGGTGATGCCGGCGATGTGGCTCATCGGCCGGTGGGGCGACCGCGTCTCCGCCGAGGTGGCGCACGCCGAGAAGGAGTCGGACCAGCAGGTCTCGGCGGCCGTGCTGGAGTTCGCGTCGCTGCAGCCGGTGCTGCGCGCCGCCGGGGGCGACCGCGGCCTCGGCCGCGTCGAGGGCGCCGTCCAGGCCGACCATCGCGCCACCCGCACGGCGCTGGACCGCAAGAGCGCGCCGATCGGCGCGTTCGTTCTGGTCACGCAGATCTCCGCGGTCGTCGCGCTCGCCGTCGGCGGGCACGTGGCCCTCGGCGGGGAGATGGACGTGCCGCTGTACCTGGCGATGGCCGCGTTCTGCATCCGCTTCACCGAGCCGGTGGCCATGCTGCAGAGCTTCATGACGGAGTTCGCCGGCGGCCGCGACTCCATCGACCGCATCTCCGCGGTCGTCCTGGCCGAGCAGCTGCCCGAGCCCGTCGAGGACGCGGCGGCCGAGCCCGCCGACCACGGCGTCGCCCTGCACGACGTCGTCTTCGGCTACGGCGACGGACCCGTCGTGCTCGACGGGGTGTCGGCGGAGTTCCCGCCCGGGACCGTCACCGCCCTGGTCGGCCCGTCGGGCTGCGGCAAGTCGACGATCCTGCGGCTCGTCGCGCGCTTCCACGACGTGCGCTCCGGCTCGGTCACCGTCGGCGGCCGCGACGTGCGCGACATCGGCACCCGCCGGCTGATGGACGACACCGCGATGGTGTTCCAGGACGTCTACCTGTTCGAGGGCACCATCGCCGACAACGTCCGCCTGGGCCGGCCGGACGCCACCGACGGGGAGCTGGAGGAGGCCGCCCGGCGGGCGCGCCTGGACGAGGTCGTCGCCCGCCTGCCCCGCGGCTGGGACACGCAGGTCGGCGAGGGCGGCGGGAGGCTGTCCGGCGGGGAGCGCCAGCGCGTCGCCATCGCCCGGGCGTTCCTCAAGGACTCGCCGATCCTGCTGCTCGACGAGATCACGTCGTCGCTCGACGGCGCCAACGAGGCCGCCGTGACCGCAGCCATCCGCGACCTCGCCGAGGGCCGCACGACCATACTCATCGCCCACCGCCTGTCGACGGTAACCGGTGCCGACAACATCATCGTGATGGACGCCGACGGCACCATCGCCGACCAGGGCACGCACGAGGAGCTCGCCGGCCGCTCCGGCATCTACGCGCGGTTCCTCGCCGACCAGCGGGCGGGCCACGACTGGACGCTCACGGGCGGGTGAGCGGCGTGCGGGCGACCGTGTGGCGGCCTGCAAAGGATCAGGGACAGGCCAGGCCCATCACATGACGGACATCCACGAAGGCGACCCTGAGCTTCGTTGCCGCATGCGCGTGTGCGCACATACAGTAATGACTGTGCCGAACTCCACCACCCCCGTGACGCGCCCCGACGCGTCCCACCCCCGGCGCATTGGCAAGCGCCCGGGGCCAAAGCCCACGTTCAGCCTGTCCGACGCCGTGCGCGCCGCGCTGGCCCTGGGCATCGACCGCTTCACGATGGGCGGCGTCGCGCGAGAACTCGGCGTCGCACCGTCCGCGCTCTACCGCGTGGTCCCCGACCGCGACGCCCTCATCCGCGAGGCCCTGGCCTCCATCATCACCCACCACACGGCCCCGTCCCACGACCAGCCGTGGCAGGACCAGCTGCGCGAGCTCGCCGAAGGCACATGGGAGCTGCTTGACCAGCACCCGGGCCTCGCCGCCGTGGCGCTGACCACGCCTCAGGCGGAGGACGCCGCGACGGGCTTCCTCGCCGGCATCGTCGAGGGACTGGTCGGCGCCGGGCTCGAGCCGTCGGACGCGCTGTTCGCGGTCGACTTCGTCGTCGACACCGTCATGGTCAGCCACCTGGGCTACAGCGCCCGCGTCGACGCGGAGCAGGCCGCCGGGGAACCGAGGCACACGGACGCCGCCGACGCCGTCACCCCGCAGGACCTCTCCGCCCGCGCCGCCGCGCTGGCCGCGGGCACCGAAGCCTCCGAGGTCTTCGTCCCCGAGCGCGTCGCCACCACCCGCAGCTGGCTGGCCCGCAAGATCGAGCTCATCATCGGAGGCATCGAGGCCGGCCTGGCCCGCTGACGCGCCTCCCGCGCCACCCTGCTCCCCGCCCCTAGTCCGCGGCGCCCGGGGCCGGGCGGACCATCGTCCACGCGTCGGCGCCGTCGGCGTAGTAGCGGCGGCGCACGCCCATCCGGCCGAAGCCGAGGGACTCGTATAACGCGATCGCCGGGGCGTTGTCCGTGCGGACCTCGAGGAACACTGGGCCCGGGTCCTCGTCGGCGGCGGCGAGCAGCGCCTCCGTCAGGCGGCGGCCAAGCCCCCGTCCGCGCAGCTCCGGGGCGACGGCGACGGTGAGGATCTCGTACTCCGCATCACCCGCGGGCCCGGCCTTGCCCAGCCCCGCGTACGCGACGACGCGCTCCCGGTCCGTGCCCGGCTCCTCGACCTCCCCGACGTACAACCGGTGGGGCGACGACAGCTCGGCGCGGAAGGACTCCTCGCTCCACGGCCCATCGCCGTCGAAGATGACGGCCTCCAGCTCCGCGCACGACGCCGCCGCACCCGGCCACAGCCGGCCGAACGTCACGGCCACACCCCCGGCACGCCGGCCGGATCGGGCAGCGCCGCCGACCGTGGGCGCGGCTTCGGAGGCATGGCGTCGGGACGGCGCAGGTACCGCGCCACCAGCGGCTCCGGCGCCGCCCCCAGGTCGGCGCGGGCGGCCAGCAGCGCCGGGTCGGGGCGGCGGGCGACGACGTCCGCGCCCGACTCCCCCGCCACGCGGGCGCCGAGATCCGCATCGCCGACGATGAGCGAGGGGACGGGGAGGCCGGCGTCGTCAAGCTCGGCGAGCACGGCGCCAGGGGCGAGCACCGCCGGACCCCACACGCGGGCGCCGGCGCGGTAGGCGGCCGTGTAGACCTCGCGACGGCGGGCGTCGGTGACGGCGAGGACGACGGGGGCGTCGGCGACCGCGGCCGGGTCGCCGGAGACGGCGGAGGGGTCGGCGGCGGGGGTCTGCACCAGCGAGTCGAGGGAGCAGACTCCGTGGACGGGGATGCCCAGGGCGTCGCCGAACGCCGCAGCCGTCGCCATGCCGACGCGCAGGCCGGTGAAGGGGCCGGGGCCGTCGCCGGCGACCACGGCGCCCAGGTCGCGGCGGGCGACGCCGGCCTCCTCGAGACATTCGAGGATGAGGGGCACGAGGGCCTCGTTATGCGCCCGGGCATCGACGTGGCCCCGCATGGCCAGCGTCCGCGGCGCCCCGCCCCCGTCGGGCACGTCCACGATTCCGGCGGTGACCTGCGGTGTCGAGGTATCGACGACGAGAACGAGCATGGCCGCCATCCTACGCGGCGGGCCCGCGCGCCCCACCCGGGCCGTCGTCTGGTCCCCCGCCCGGGCCGGACCAGCGCCACGTCACGACGCGCGACCCGTCGTCCGCCGTCCTGTCGATGGAGACCAGCAGATGCCGGTCCGACAACTGCTCGGCGACGCCTCCTCCCCATTCCGCGACGACGACGCAGTCCCCGAGGTCCGTGTCCAGGTCCAGCGAGTCGAGGTTCGCCAACAGGTCGCCGCCCATGTCCAGCAACCGGTACAGGTCAGCGTGAACCAGGCGGGCGCCGCCCGGCCGGTTGGGCCGGTGTTCGCGAGCGATGGTGAACGTCGGCGACGTCACCCGCCCGCGCACGTCCATGCCGCGGGCGATGCCCTGCGCCAGGGTCGTCTTGCCCGCGCCGAGGGGACCGTCGAGGATCACCAGGTCGCCGGGACCGAGGGTGGCGCCAAGCTCCTGGCCGAAGGCCCGCATGTCCTCGGCGGCGGGAATGGTGCGCGAGCCGGCTGGGGGCCACGGTGCGGTGCTCATGGAGTACAGGGTAGTGGCGCGCACGGCGGTGGAGACGGGGGCCGGACCCATCGCGACGGTGCCGTCACCATGACACCGGCGACGGGGCACCCGGTCACGTCATCGCCGCGCCACCCCCGGCACGTACCCCATTTTCCGTGATCGCGAACAATCCGCACCGTCCGCCACTTCCACGTCATGGGTTCATGCATGCAGAAATCTTCACACCCAGCGCGTTTCCATGTCTGCTTGACTGCACATATCAACCCAGGAGAACGTTTCTGCATTTTTCTTGCCATTAGGGTAGCCACGCCTTATGCTGAATGAGCCGCCGCGTCGGCGGCAGGGCCACCACACGCCGTGGAAGCCTTCACCCCAACGCATGCGACCATCGCGCCACTGCAGCAAGGAGACAACCATGCAGGACATCACCGTCACCGAAATCATCGACTCGCTCGACGTCGACGAGATCATCGCCCCGCACTGCCACCACCCCGTGGCCACCTCGTCCGGTTTCGCCTGGGCCTGATCCATCCGAACCGCGGCCAGGAGCGCCGCCCCGTTCCACATCGGGGCGGCGCTCCCCCGCGAACGCACGACGACATGACCACCCTGGCCCGACCATTCGAGCTGCGTTCCTATGACGCGGACTCCAGCTTCGCCATCACCGCAGAAGGAAAAGCACTCCGACTCGACACCCCAGTGTCCACGCCAACGTTGACGAAACTTGCAGAACAAACACGCTCAACGTTCCGATACTGCACCTCCGGATCCTTCGGAAGCACCACGGGTACCGATTCCGGTGTCGCACAGCTCCTTCTCCACCGCGCACGGCGCCTGCACTCCGCTATCGACGCCCCACGACGATCCTTCACCACCGACCGCGCCATCGTCGTCGGCGATTCACGCATCAGGAACCTGACCCTGTCTGCGCTCGCAAGCCTCCACCCTGAGAACCAGGTACTCGACGCAGGAGCCGATCCCATCATCGGCGCCAATCTCGCCGGGCGGGACGGTGTCCTCATCGTATGCCGCGACCGTGCCGTCGACGCTCGCGACGTTGCCCTATGCCGACATGCCGAAGACATGCGGGTTCCCTACCTCCTCATCACGAGGCTGGCGAACCGCCTGTGGATCGGCCCAATGCACGTAGCACCATCGGATGCCCGAACGCGCGACGCACATGAACGCAGAATTGCAGCGTCTCACGACGCCGCCGTCGCCCACGCACTCAGCGCACCTGCGGCGATGGGCTCAGCCTGGCCCGAAGACGACCACCTGGAGTCGGCGATCACGGTCGGACTGCGCCTAACCGACGAGACTCCCCCGCACCTGGGAATCCACGAGCTTCGACGGGACGGGGGCTACTCCTTCCATCCGGTGTTGCCGCTGACCGAGAGCGATGCCGTCATCCGAACATGCCGGACCGAGGGATTCACTCCGGCGCCGGACACCCTTGTCGACGACCAGACGGGGATCATCAGGGCGGAACACCCGGTGACGCATACCCCACCGACCCCCCGCGAATTGACGACACACCAGGCCCGGGTCAGCCAGTTGTCGGCGGTTACCGACGGGACGAACAGCATCTTCTGCCAGGGTTCCACCTTGTCCGACCCCGGTCGGGCGAAAGCGGGCGCCATCGGCGAGTCCATCGAACGGTACTGCGGCAACCGCATCGACGCCGCCGATCCCATCTACCGCAGCTGGCGGGAACTCAACGTCACCGGGTTGCCCGCCGTGCATCCGGATGAGTTCGTCCTTTTCGCTGAGGAGCAGTACTCCGCTCCCGGATTCCCCTTTCAGCGCTTCACCGAGGACTCCGTCATCCACTGGGTCTGGGGCCACGACCTGGTGCGCCGGAGTGCCGTCCTGGTCCCCGCCCCCGCCGTGTACGTCAACTGGCATACGGGACCCTACGCCTGCGACACCCCGATCATGCCACAGGCCTTCGCCGGGATTGCCGCGGGAAGCACGGCCGACATGGCCATCTCCGGTGCCATCGAAGAGATCTTCGAGCGCCACGCAACGATGGTGTGGTGGTTGTCCGGAACGCCGCTGCCACGACTGCGCAGTGCGGATCTGCCCCATGGTGCCGGCCAACGCGTCGCCGCCTTCCCTATACCGAACACCCTCGATGCGACCGTCATGGCCGTGGCGTTGCACGATGACGACCGGGACCTGGTCAATATCGGATTCAGCTGTCATGCCCACGCAAAGGAGGCACTACGCAAGGCATGGACGGAGGCCCACACCCTGCAGGAAGGTTCCAGGGATCTTCTCAATCCAGATAATCTCCACTTCAGGAGCATCAACGCGGGATTGCTTCCACCTAGTTCCCTCAAACCTCATCGAACCGACCGGAAATACCTCGACGACTTCCGGGACGACTTCCACGACGTGGACAGCCTGTTCGCACAACAGCAGATCTACCTCGATCCGCGGATACGAGAACGGGTGTCCCATCTCCTTGACCCAGAAGAGATCCTCCCGGACGATCCGCTTGAATCAGAGACAGAATCCTCGGTAGAGCCATCGAAGATCATCGAAAAAGCGCTGTCGACTTTGACAGCGAGAGGACTACGCGCAATCGATATCGACCTGACTACCTCCGACGCGGCGATCGCAGGATACCACGTCCACCGGGTCGTCGTCCCAGGCCTCATCGGAAACTCAAGTGCCGCGTTTCCACTGCTCGGAAGGTCAGCAGTATCGGACGAGGCAATCCGTCTCGGATGGATTCGAGATCCTATGACATTTTCCGAGATCAACTTTGTCCCGATGCCACACGCATAGACGATATTGACGCGGACACCCCATTTCCGTTGGACTTTCCGCCCACCCCACTCAACCACCCCAAGGAAGGGAGGAGCCGTGCCCACACCGTCCGAGGAGCCGGCCACGCAGCCGCATCCCGAACTCAAGCGATTCCCCCAGATCGCAGTCCTCAGGCTCGCCGGAATCGGCCCCGCCCGATACGCCCTGACACTCGCGGTCGGATTGCTCCTGTCGGCGAACTTCATCGCCACCGCCATGCTCAATTCGACGATCTTCTCCGAGCTGCTAGGCGCCCGCGACCACGGGAAACTCACGGGGCTCATCATCGCCCTCGCCATCGTGCTCGCCATCCGACCGCTTCTGGCGATGCTCAGGGAATGGGCCAGCGCCCGCCTTGGGCTGACCATGAAGATCACCCTCCGGGATCGGATAGCCCAGTCCATTGCCCGGCGCGGGCCCATGCGGCTGTCGCGGCACAATTCCGGTGACCTGCAGACGTTGATGACGGACGGCGTCGAGCAGACCCAGACCTATTACGGCGGTTACATCCCGCAAATCGTCATTTGCGCGGTCACGAGCGTCTTCGTCGCCGGCTGGCTGGCCCAGTACTCCGTGCTCATAGCGGTGGTTCAGTTCATCCTGGCGATCATCGTCTTCGCGGTGCCCCGGCTCTGGGACAAGGCACTGGCCGAAAAGGGTCAGACCCACTGGATCGCCTACGCGGATCTGAACTCCGAGTTCATCGACTCGATGATGGGCATGACGACGCTAAAGGCGTTCAATGCGGCCGAACGCCGGGGCCGCCAGCTCGCCCGGCGCTCCGCCCACCTGCTCGACTCCACGCTCAACCAGCTGAAGCTGTCACTGGGCGAGACGGGCGTGTCCGCCGCCATCATGGTCCTCGGCCCCGCCATCGGGCTCGCTCTCGGCCTCCATTCGGCGTCCCGCGGCGAAATCGCGATGTCCGACCTGTTCATGATCACGCTGCTGTCCGCGGAAATCTTCCGCCCGCTGCGCGAACTCGCCAACCTGTGGCACGCGGGCTTCATGGGCCTGGCGGCGTCACGGGAAATCGAATCCTTCCTCAGCCAGGACCCGACGCATCCCGGCGGGCCGGAGAATCGCCCCGGCCGGGACTCCGGGCGCACCGCCGCCACGTCCGGCGACGTCATCGAGCCCGCCGACGCCACCACCGCAATCGCCCTCGACGGCGTCGGGTACACCTACGACGGGTCCGACGGGGCCGCCCTCACCTCCATCACCGCCCGCATCGCGACGGGGGAAACGACCGCCATCGTCGGCGGTTCGGGTTCGGGCAAATCCACGCTGCTGGGGCTCATCCTCGGCATGGACGCGCCCACGACCGGAACCATCGCGGTCCTCGGCCGGGATCCCCGCGGCCCCCACGCGCTCGATCCGGTGACCATGGTGCCGCAGGACCCGATGATCTTCCCCGGCACCATCGCCTCCGCCCTGCGCGACGGCGCCCCGGACGCGGACGAGGCCACGATGCTCCATGCCCTGGAGCTCGCCGGCCTGTCGAGCATCGGCGACGTCTCCGGCCGGGCGCTCCTCGACGTCACCGTCGACGAGCGTGGCGGCAACCTCTCCGGAGGCCAGCGCCAGCGGCTGGCGATCGCCCGGGCGATCGTCTCCCGTCCGGCGATCGTCATCCTCGACGAGTCCACCTCCGCGCTCGATTCCGCGGTGGAACGACGGATCCTCGCCCGGCTCCGGTCCGACATGCCCGGCACCACCCTCATCATGGTCACCCACCGCATGGACACGGCGGCCGACTGCGATCACGTCCTCGTCATCGAACGCGGCCGGCTCACGGAGGCCGGCCCACCGGGCGAGCTCCTGGAACGGCCCGGCGGCACGTTCGCCCGGCTCATGACCGAATCCAGCGCATCACTGGGCGCGTCGACCGCGCCCGGGGAAGGAGGGCGGCGATGACCGCACCCGAACGGCTCCCCATCCGCCGCGCCATCGCCGACGTCCTCGGCCTGATGTCCGGGCTGAGGGGCTTCCGGAGGCTGTTCCTGTGGTCGCTCGGCGCGATGTTCGGGGCCCAGATGCTCCTGGTCCTCCTCACCGCCGTGAGCGTCCACGTCTCCTCGCTCGTCATCAGCGGGACGATGGCCCCGTCCGACACGGTCGTCCCGGTGGCGATCATCATCGGGATGGCGGTCGCGCAGGGCTTCTTCTACCTCCTCGAATGCTGGTGGTCCCACGAACTCGCCTACCGCGTCCTCGCGTCCCTCCGCGTCGACATCTTCGCCGCCCTGCGCCGCATCGCGCCGAGGGGGCTGCAGCGCCGCCGCATCGGCGACGTCGCCTCCCGCTCGATGAGCGACGTCGAACAGCTCGAGTGGTTCTACGCCCACACCGCGGCGACCGCAGTCAACGCGGTGGTCTGCTCCATCGTCCTGGTGGCCGTGAACTGGTGGTTCATGGGCCCCCTGGCGCTCATCCTCGTTCCGGGTCTCATGGCCCTCATCGTCTTCCCGATTCTGCTGCTGCCCTGGCAGCGCCGTCAGGGCGACCGGATGCGCATGACCCTGTCCGAGCTGAAGGTCCTGGCCCTCGACGGGATCCACGGGCTCCGGGAAATCCATGTCATGGGCCTCCACGACCGGCAGCGTAAGCGGATCCGCGAATCCGGCACCAGGGTCCAGAGGGCATTGGCCGCCTCGAACATGCGGAAGACCCTCGAAACCGGTTTCGCGGAATGGGTCACCGCCGCCATCCACGTCATCGTCCTCATCGTGCTCACCGCGAAGGTCCGCGACGGCGCATTCGACCCCGCCGTGCTGCCCGTGTCCGTCGTCCTCGCCGCGACGTCGTCCATTCCGGTCATCGGCCTCGTCACGATGCTCGGCCGGGCCGGGGAGGTCGGATCCTGCGCGGCCCGTGTCCAGGAGCTGCTCTCGGCGCCCGAGACCGTCCCGTCGCAACCGCAGCCGGGCGCCCCCGAGGGCCCGCGGGACGGATCGCTGCGCGCCGAATCCGTCTCCTTCCGGTACGAGCCCGGCGGCGCGGACGTGCTCCGCTCCATCGACCTCACCGTCCCGAAGGGCAAGACGGTGGCCCTGTTCGGCCCGTCCGGGGTCGGCAAGTCGACGTTCGCCTTCCTCGCGCTGCGGTTCCTCGACCCCGTCGACGGCGTCATGCGTTTCGACGGCGCCGACATGCGCACCGTCGTCCCGGATGTGCACAGGGAACGCGTCACGCTCCTCCCGCAGACCTCGTACATCTTCTCCGGCACCATCCGCGACAATCTCACGGTCGCCGCAGAGGACGCCGACGACGAGGCCCAGTGGCGGGCCCTGGACATGGCGGGCCTCGGCACGCTGGTCCGCGACCTCGGGGGGCTCGACGCCGTCGTCGGCGATCGCGGCACGACGCTGTCCGGCGGAGAACGGCAGCGCCTGGGCCTCGCCCGGGTGTTCCTCCGCGACTACGACACGCTCATCCTCGACGAGCCCCTGGCCAACGTCGACCCCGAACTGGAGCACGTCATCATCACCGCCCTGCACGGGCACCGGGCGGGGAAGTCGACGGTCATCATCGCCCACCGGCTCGCCTCCATCGCCGACGCCGACGTCATCCACGTCCTCGACGAGGGGCGGGTCATCGACTCCGGCACGCATGCGGAACTGGCCTCGCGCTGCGCCCCGTACCGGGAGGCGCTGCGGGCGCAGAGGGGGCTCATCCGATGACGCCGCGCACCGCGTCGGCGACGCGGATCACCGCCCTCGCCGCGATCATTGTCATCGCGTTACTCGTCGGCGTCGGCTTCGGCGGCGTCCACGTCCCAGCCGCGGAGACGTTCGCCGCAATCCTGGCGAAGCTGGGGTTCGCCGGCGCCGATCCCGATCCCCGGATGTCGAACATCGTTATGGAATTGCGGCTGCCCAGGGTCGTCCTCGCGATGGCCGCCGGCGCTGGACTGTCCGTCTGCGGGCTCGCCACCCAGGCCATCCTCCGCAATCCCCTTGGCGACCCGTACCTCCTGGGCCTGTCCTCGGGCGCGTCGGCGGGCGCCGCCGCCGTCCTCGTCAGCGGCATCGGGGTGAGCCTCGTCGGCGCGCTCGGGGTCACCGGAGGCGCCTTCGTCGGGGCGATGGCGGCCATGGGCATGGTCATCGTGCTCTCCGGTCGGGGAAACGCCATCGAGCCCGGGCGCATCATCTTCGCGGGCATGGCCGCCAACTACTTCTTCTCCGCCATCACGAGCATCAGCATCGTCACGGCGAAGAACCCCGCGGCGACGAAATCGGTAACGTTCTGGCTGCTCGGCAGCCTCAATGAGACGTCGTGGCGAGTCATCGGCCTCGTCGGACTCTCCGTCATCGTGGGGCTGACCCTGCTGTGGATCCTCGGCCGGCACATCGACGCCCTGCAGCTCGGCGATGATCCGGCCCGGTCCCTCGGCACCGACCCGGTCATCTACCGCGTCCTCATCCTCACCATCGTCGCCCTGCTCGTCGGCATCATCGTCTCGTTCACCGGGTCCATCGGCTTCCTCGGGCTCGTCATCCCCCACCTCGCTAAGAAGCTGACCGGCGGGATATTCCGGCACGCGATGCTGACGACGGCCCTCATCGGCGCGGCGGTGCTCATGGTCGCAGACCTGCTCTCCCGCGTCATCATCGCCCCGTCGGAGATCTCCGTCGGCATCCTCACCGCCCTGCTCGGCACGCCGATCCTCATGTTCATCCTCTCACGGCAGAACAGGGAGTCGTCGGAATGACCCATCACCGGTCGGCCCCGTTTCCGTTCCAGCGGCCGCCCCCGCCCGACGCACGCCCCTCCACCGCGCCACCCCTTGACCCCGGCACTCCGAACCACCACACGATCCCACTACTCCACGACAAGGAGCACAGCTCGATGCGCACCGTCAGCATCCCGTCCATCACGGCCCCGGGCCGTCACCGCATCTCCGTCCCCGCACGGCTCGCCGCACTCGGCGCCGTCGTCGCCGTCACAGCACCCCTGGCGGTCGCCTGCGGGAGCTCGGATGACTCCGCCGCCCCCGGCAACCCCCGGGACGTGATCATCGGGGATGACGGATCCATCACCTACACGACCTGCGGACACGAGATCCACATGGACAAGCACCCGGAGACGGTCATCTCCGCGGGCCTGGGCGGAATCAACACGCTCGTCGCCGCCGGCGGCGCGGGCAAGGTCATCGGGCGCAGCTACGAATACGGGGAGCCGCCCAGCTCGATCACGAAGGGAAAGATCGAGAACATCGACGTGCTCTCCGACGAGGGACTCACCCCGGAGCAAGTGGTGAGCACGAACCCCGATTGGCTCTACGGCGAGTCCTTCGGCACTCAGGGGCTGTCGCCGGAGTGGATGATGGACCATGATGTCGCGTTCATGATCCCGGAATACGAGTGCTACAACTACTACCCCGACAAGCCGTACGTCGAGCCGACGATGGACGCGATCATCGACGAAATCGGCCGCGTCGCCACGGTCCTCGGCACCGAGGAGGCGGCGCGGAGGGAAATCGACGATCTCACCGCGACCATCGACGAGGCGAAGAGGATCGCCTCCACGGTTCCCACGCAGCGGGTCGCGGTCGTCTACTTCTTCGATGAGTCGAACGACTTCTTCAGCTACGGAGCCAAGGGCGTCCCCCAGGAGATGCTCACCGCACTCGGCCACGAGAACGCCACCGATCCAAACTATTTCTACCATGACGGTCCGCTGTCGCCCGAGTCGTTCATCCAGTCCGACCCCGACATCGTGATCGTGGCCACCGGGTCTTCCGGAGTCGATTTCGCGAGCTCCGTGGAACGCCTGAAGTCGATTCCCGGCATCGCCGACATGCGCGCCTTCAAGGAGAACCGCATCGCGGAGGCCCCGAACGCCGGGTTCTACGCGTCCGCCGAGTCGATCCCGGCCATGAAGACGGTCGCCGAGGCCATCGCGAAATACGGCGTGAAGTAGGAGGAAAGCGCAGGAGACCATGGGCATCCTCAGCACCCTGACGGGGAAGATCCGCACCCACGACCCCGCAGATGATCCCGGCACCGCCGCGGAGTTCATCCGCGTCGAGGATCTCGTGGTCTCCTTCCGGGGGCGCCGCATCCTCGACGGAATCTCGATGTCCCTGCCCCATGGCAGGAGGATCGCCATCACCGGGCCCAACGGGTGCGGCAAGACGACCCTGCTGCGGTGCATCAGCGGGGCTCACGCACCGGATTCGGGGTCGATCCACGTCAACGGCCGCCCGCTCCGCGACTACTCGGTTCCCCGGCTGTCCCGGGAGCTCGCCGTCGTCTCGCAGTTCGAGAACATGATCGACCAGGTCCGCGTCCTCGACATCGTCCTGCTGGGCTGCGGGGTCCGCCGGAGCAATCTCTCCGCGTTCACCGCCGAGGATCATGAGCGGGCGATGAAATGCCTGCGCACCGTCGGCCTCGGGGGATCCGAGGGGCGGATCGCCAGCACGCTCTCGGGGGGTGAACGTCAGCGGGTCCTCGTCGCGCGTGCCCTCGCCCAGCGATCCCGCGGCATGCTCCTCGACGAACCGACGAACCACCTCGACATGCGCTATCAGCATGAGGTTCTGCAGTGCATCGCCAGGGAGGTCGGCTCCCAGGTCGTGGTCCTCCACGACCTCAACATGGTGGCCCGCTACAGCGATATCGTCGTCATCCTCAACGAAGGCCGGATCGCCGCCATCGGGGATCCCGGAGAGGTGATGACTC
>JAEWGK010000161.1 GCA_023388385.1 Actinomycetes bacterium
CACGCCGCACGCACTGGCTCTCCCATCCCCCGCCACCCCACCGCCAGGCATCCGTGAGCGTTCATAAGCGGGTCCGCGGCGACCGCATCGGCTGGACCTGCCGCGACCGCGCGACCCCGCCGGCCGCGAACACTCGGGCACCTTCAACACGTGGCGGCTAATGAGTGCCGCGGGCGCGCCATGCCGGTTCCACGATCGGTGCCACTTCGCGGAGGCGTCGATGATCCGGGCCGACGTGGAGGACCCGCGGCCGGTGTCGGAGATGCTGGGGTGGGCTAGGACTCGGCGTTTTCCCTGGTCTCCCACCACGGCGTGATGATGGCGCGGGCGATGGAGTGGAAGTACAGATTGAAGCCCAGGACGGTCGGGGTCGCGTCCTCCGGGATATCCAGCTTCTCCACGTCGACGGCGTGGACGGCGTACATGTAGCGGTGCGGCGCGTGGCCGGCCGGCGGGTTGGCGCCGTAGTGGCCGCGTTCGCCGGAGTCGCCTTTCAGCTGGATCGCGCCGCCGGGGAGCTTCGAGCCGTCGGCGGCGCCTGCGCCCTGCGCGAGGCCCGTCTCCGTCGCCGGGATGTTGAAAACGGCCCAGTGCCAGTAGCCGGAGGCCGTCGGGGCGTCCGGATCGAAGCACGTCACCGCGATGGACTTCGTGCCCTCCGGGAGATCGGACCAGTTCAGTTCCGGGGAGACCGACTCCGGTGCCCGGAACTTGTCGGGGATGGGCTCGCCGTCGGTGATGTCCGGCGAGGACAGCGGGAAGGACGGCAGGTCCTTCAGCGGGGCGTACGGGTCGGGGCCGGGGAAGTTCGTCGGAGTGCTCATGACCCCCAGTGTGCCGAAAGCCGCGGGCGCTCGCCACGATCTCCGTGACCTGCACCACGATCCGGCGTCGACTGTGGCCGTGGCGGGCGCGGGGTTTCCGGCGCATGACAACGGTGACATTCCTGATTTCGGTGTTGACCAGGTGATTTGTAGTGGTTGTGCGCTTCCGGCTAAGGTGGGCGGCGTTGCACCGCAGGGCATGGCCCCGCGGAGAGCGCACACCCCGTCCGGGTGGCGGAATGGCAGACGCGCTAGCTTGAGGTGCTAGTGCCCTATTAACGGGCGTGGGGGTTCAAGTCCCCCTCCGGACACGACAGGGCCCCACGGCTTCGGCCGCGGGGTCCTTCTTCGCGTGCCCGGCCGCCCTACTGCAGCGCCGACGTCAGCCGGAAGACGTTGTCCAGGTAGCGGCTGTACCAGGGGCGTTCGTCCCACTCCTCCAGCGTCAGCTCGGTGGAGACGGATTCATAGCCCTCGGCGATTTCCAGCAGGTCCGGGATGATGGAGCCGCGGGTGGCCAGCAGCGTCACCTCGTAGTTGAGGCCGAAGCTGCGCATGTCCAGGTTCGACGACCCGAACACCGCGATGCGGTCGTCGACGACCATGAACTTTGCGTGGAGCACCGCCGGGGCCGGGTATCGGATGATCCGCACCCCGGCCTCCAGCAGGCCCCGGTAGTACGATGCCTGGGCGTGGCCGACCATGAACTGATCCGACTTCTCGTTGACGTGCAGGCGCACGTCGATGCCCATGTGCGCCGCCGTGGTCAGCGCCATGAGCAGTGACTCGTCGGGCACGAAGTAGGGGCTGACGATGGTGAGCCGCTCGCGGGCCTCGTAGATGAGGTCATTGAACACCCGGAGGTTCGGCTCCGTCTGGAAGCCGGGGCCCGATGGGATGACCTGCACGAGGTTGGTCTCGTGCCGCAGGTCCAGCGGCATGCGGGTCTCCGACGGGCGCTGCGGCAGGGGCGGGTCGTAGCCCTCCGAGGCCCAGTCGACGGCGAAGATGGCGTCGAGCTCCATGACGACGTCGCCCGTCAGCTCGATCATCGTGTCCGACCAGTGCCGTGCCGACGGCGGCTCCGGCGGCTTCCCGTACGACGACCCGATCATGTTCTGCGAACCCATGAACGCACGATCGCCGTCGATCGTGACGATCTTGCGGTGGTTGCGCAGGTCCGGCCGGCGCCACTGCAGCTGCGAGATGCTGATGGGCAGCATCGGGTGCCACGGGATGCCGGACCGCCGCAGACGGCGTTTGAGGCGGCGGTACCCCGCGTACTTCCAGGAGCCGATGGAGTCGACGAGCACCTTGACGTCCAGGCCCCGCCGGTGGGCGCGCTCGAGGGCCTCGACGAACGGTTCCGTCACCGGGTCGAGGGCGAAGATGTACATCTGCACGTGGACGGTGCGTTCGGCGTCGTCGATGGCGCGGACCATCGCGTCGATGGAGTCGCCGTAGCCGGTGCGGATGCCGTGGCTGACGCCCAGCACCGCGGGCATGCCCGTCAGCCGGCGGTTGAGCAGAAACGCGCCGCGCACGCCGTCCTCCACGTCGACGCCGTCGGGGATGTCGGGCAGGTGCCGGGTGCGGAGCACGAGCTCCTCGTTCGCCGCCGCCTGGATGCGGTGGCGGCGACCCGTGATGGTCTGAGAGCCCAGCAGGAGGAACAGCGGCAGTCCGATGAACGGAATCAGCAGGATGACCAGCAGCCACGCGTTCGACGACGACGGGTTCCGGCCCTCCGGCACGACGCCGACCGCGATGACGCGGATGGTGTAGTCCGCCACGACCAGCGCGATCTGCCACCAGGTGGGATCGTCGAACGGGAACCACCCGGGTACGAGCCAGTCCACGGCGCACCTCCTCCGAGCTTGCCGGCGCCGCCGGTGGATTCGCGGGCGCCTCCCAACGATTCTACGGATCGTCCCCGCGGTACAATCCCCCGGTCACCCGCCCATCCGCCGCCGAACCCGCACGGCGGCCGAACTCCGAGGAGCCCGCGTGCCCGACGACGTCCCCGGCATCGATCCCGACGACCTGGCGACGTGCCTCCGGGTCCTCGAGGAGGGCGGACGGCTGCCCGCGGAGCACCCGGATTCCGTGGCGCTGCAGCGGGCCGTCGGCAAGCTGTTCAAGGACGTCAAGCGGGCCCGCCGCCGCGCCGCCCGCGACCGCCGCCTGGCCGCAGACCGAGCGGTCATCGAGTCGACGGCCACCGGCTCCCCGGACCGCATCGACGACGAGACCGAGGGCCTGGACCTCACGGCGACGAAGCAGTCCGGCATCGCAGGCGAGCTCATCCGCCCGCAGAACTGCTACGTGTGCAAGAAGCCGTATACGACGGTCGACTACTTCCACCACCAGCTGTGCCCCGAGTGTGCGGCGGACAACCGCGCCTGGCGTGACGCGCGCTGCGACCTGTCGGGCCGCCGGGCGCTGCTGACGGGCGGCCGGGCGAAGATCGGCATGCACATCGCGCTGCGGCTGCTTCGCGACGGCGCCCACCTCACCATCACGACACGCTTTCCCCGTGACGCCGTGCGGCGCTTCTCCGCGCTGCCGGACGCGGACGACTGGCTGCACCGGCTCAAGGTCGTCGGCGTCGATCTCCGCGACCCGGCGCAGGTCGTCCGGTTGGCCGACGCGGTGGCGGCCGATGGGCCGCTGGACATCCTCATCAACAACGCCGCCCAGACGGTGCGCCGCTCCCCCGGCGCGTATTCCGGGC
The DNA here is from genome assembly GCA_023388385.1 of Actinomycetes bacterium. Classification (GTDB taxonomy): domain Bacteria; phylum Actinomycetota; class Actinomycetes; order Mycobacteriales; family Mycobacteriaceae; genus Corynebacterium. Next base: position 3,559 of record JAEWGK010000161.1, read on the forward strand.
TGGTCGACGGAGAGTCCGCGCCGCTGGACCCGGCCGCCGACGCCGCCGTGGAGTGGCTGAGCATCGCAGGTCCCGGCGGCACGACGGCGCTGCACCCGCGGGCGCTGGCGGGCGAGGTTGACGGGGCCCTGGCGGGCTCCACGCCAGGGGGCGGGCCCGCCCCCGGAGCCGCCCTCGCTGCCGGCGACGGCGCCGGGCTGCTCGCCGCCGCTCCTGGAGCCTCGACCGCCGCGGCTGAGGAGCTCGCCCGCGCCGCGATGCTCGCCGGCTCCGCGTCCCTGGACCGCATCGCCGACGGCACGGCGGTCGACGCCGGCGGCCTGCTACCCGACCTCGTCGACCACAACAGCTGGGTCGCCACCGTCGGCGACGTCGATCCCGTCGAACTGCTCGAGGTGCAGCTGTGCAACTCGGTCGCGCCGTTCATCCTCATCAACCGCCTGCGCCCGGCGATGGAGGCCTCCCCCGCCCGCCGCAAGTACATCGTCAACGTCTCCGCGATGGAGGGCGTCTTCGGCCGCGGGTACAAGGGCGCCGGCCATCCGCACACGAACATGGCGAAGGCCGCGCTCAACATGCTGACCCGCACCTCCGCCGGGGAGCTGCGCGAGCACGGCATCCTCATGACCGCCGTCGACACCGGCTGGATCACCGACGAGCGCCCGCACGTGACCAAGGAGCGCCTGGCCCGCGAGGGCTTCCACGCACCCCTCGACCTCGTCGACGGCGCCGCACGGGTCTACCACCCCATCGTCGCCGGCGAGCGCGGGGAGGACCTCTCCGGTGTCTTCCTCAAGGACTACCGCCCGTCGCAGTGGTGACGGCGTCAGGCGGCCCGCGCGGTGCGCGTCGTCACGCATGACGGCTTACGACGGCGCCCCGCCCCCGCGTGAGGCGGGGACGGGGCGCGCGGACGTGTACGGCGCGGGATGCGCCGCAGGGGCGTCCTACTCGTTCGGGTCGTTCATGGCGTCGTCGTAGGTCTCGTGGATGGTGCCCTTGACGTGGTCGGCGGGGCCGTAGACGGAGTAGACCTTCAGGACCTCGTCGCCCTCGTTGAGGACGTTGTGCCACTTGCCGGCGGGGACGAAGATTGCCCAGTCGTCCTCGACCTCCTGGTCGATGTCCAGGTCATCCTCGGAGGCGCCGATCATGACGCGGGCCTTGCCCTGCTCGACGCGGAGGAACTGGTCGTTGTCCGAGTGGACCTCGGCGCCGATCTCGCCGCCGGGCTGGATCGCCATGACGGTCATCTGGATGTGATCGCCGGTCCAGAGGGTGTCGCGGAAGTTCTCGTTGTCGAGCGTCGCCTTCTCGATGTCGAGCACGTAGGGGTTCGGTCCGTGGTCGGTGCGCAGGTCAGCCATTGCGTATCTCCTTGCTGTCGATTCGATGTCCTCTACCCCGCCGAGTGTACGTCCGATCGGGCCTTCTCCGACGGGGCCGTGCCTGAAACCGGGGCGGCGCCGGCGGCCGGGTGCTTATCGAACGCCGCGAGGATGCGCTCGGCGCCGAGGGTCGGCGTGATGGTGCCATCGCGCAACTGGCCCTCGACGAGGCCGCGCTCGGCGGCGACGCCCGCGTCGTCGTTGAGGCGCTGCAGGAGCGTCTCGTGAACCATCGACCACATCCAGTTGATGCGCTGCTCCGCGCGGACCCGGTCAAACCGGCCGGCGGCGACCATCGCCTCGTGGTGGCGCTCCACCTCGGCCCAGAACTCCTCGATGCCGTCGAATTCGGTCGCGGACATCGTGAGCACCGGCGGGTTCCACACCGCGTCCTTCGGGCGGACCAGCTTCATCGCCGTGCGCAGGTCGCGGGCGGCGCGCTTGGCCGGGCGGAGGTTCTGGCCGTCGGCCTTGTTGATGGCGATGATGTCCGCCATCTCCAGCACGCCCTTCTTGATGCCCTGCAGCTGGTCGCCCGCGCCGGCCAGCGCAAGGAAGGCGAAGCAGTCGGTCATCTGGCTCACCGCGGTCTCGGACTGGCCGACGCCCACGGTCTCCACGATGACGATGTCGAAGCCCGCGGCCTCCAGCACGACCATCGCCTCGCGGGTGGCCTTCGCGACGCCGCCGAGCGTGCCCGACGACGGCGACGGCCGGAT
>JAEWGK010000165.1 GCA_023388385.1 Actinomycetes bacterium
ACGCCGAGATCCGCGAGGACGGCGGTTGGGGCGCCATCGTCGACGACCTGGAGATCGTCCACCTCAACGGCGACCACCTCGCCGTCGTCGACGAACCGGAGATCGCGACCGTCGGCGCCTGGCTCACGCGCAGGATCAACGAGACGTCCTGACCCGGCCGCGGGGCGGGGCGGCGCGAACGCCGTCACGCACGACCCGGGTGACCGTGCGCGGCCGCACCCGGCGGCGCCTCCCCGGGGAGCCGGGCGCGCACCGCTAACATCTGGGGAACGGCCGACGACGTAACGGGACGTGCCCCACGGCCCGCCCCGCGCCGGGCGACGGCCGGCACCCGACGCACCACGGTGCGCACGACACATGACCACGTTCGAAGGAAGCGGGCGAGACCAGACAGTGACTGCCACGACACGCGCCACGACCACGGCGGCGAAGCTGGCCGATCTGCGGCGCCGCCTCGAGGAGGCGCGCGATCCGGGCAGCGAGCGCGCCCGCGCGCGCCGCGACGCCGCCGGGCTGACCACGCCGCGGCAGCGCATCGCGAGGCTCGTCGACCCCGGTTCCTTCGTCGAGCTCGGCCAGCTCGGCCGCACCCCCGACGAGGACGACGCGCCCTACGGCGACGGCGTCATCACCGGCACCGCCCGCGTCAACGGCCGGCCCGTCGCCGTCTACGCCCACGACAAGTCCGTCTACGGTGGCTCCGTCGGCGTCACGTTCGGCCGTAAGGTCTGCGACCTCATGGACCTGGCCGCGCGCGTCGGCTGCCCCGTCGTCGGCATCCAGGACTCCGGCGGCGCCCGCATCCAGGATGCCGTGACGTCGCTGGCCATGTACTCCGAGATCGCCCGCCGCCAGCTGCCGCTGTCCGGGCTGGTCCCGCAGATCTCCGTCATGCTGGGCAAATGCGCCGGCGGCGCCGTCTACGCCCCCGTCACGACCGACTTCGTCGTCGCCGTCCGCGACCGCGCCGAGATGTTCATCACCGGCCCGGAGGTCATCCGCTCCGTCACCGGCGAGGACATCAGCGCCGCCGAGCTCGGCGGCGCCGAGCAGCAGGCCCGCAACGGCAACGTCTCCTACGTCGCGGAGGACGAGGAGGACGCGTTCAACTACGTCCACGACCTCCTCGACCGCCTGCCCACCAGCGTCCACGACCCACTGCCCCCGTACTGGGCGCCGCCGGATGACCTCACGGACCGCGACCGGGCCCTCGACGGCATCATCCCCGACGACCCGAACGCGGGCTACGACATCATGGAGGTCGTCACCCGCATCTTCGACGATGAGGACTTCATCGAGGTCCAGGGCGACTACGCCCCGAACCTGATCACCGGTTTCGCGCGCGTCGACGGCTACACCGTCGGCGTCATGGCGAACCAGCCGATGCACCTCGCGGGCTGCCTCGACGCCGACTGCTCCGACAAGGGCGCCCGCTTCACGCAGATCTGCGACGCCTACGACATCCCCATCGTCTACGTCGTCGACACCCCCGGCTACCTTCCGGGCGTGCAGCAGGAGAAGTCCGGCATCATCCACCGCGGCTCCAAGCTGGGCTTCGAGCTCGCCCGCGCGACCGTGCCGAAGGTGACCGTCATCGTGCGCAAGGCCTTCGGCGGCGCGTACGCCGTCATGGGCTCGAAGAACCTCGGCGCCGACCTCAACTTCGCGTGGCCGACGGCGCAGATCGCCGTCATGGGCGCCGAGGCCGCCGTCATCATGCTCCAGGGCAAGCAGCTCGCCGCGCTCCCGCCGGAGCAGCGGCCGATGGCGAAGAAGATGTTCGTCGACTTCTACAACGAGAACATGACCAGCCCCTACGTCGCCGCCGAGCGCGGCTACGTCGACGCCGTCATCGAGCCGCACCAGACCCGCGTCCAGCTGCGCCGCGCCCTCGAGCAGCTGCGCGGCAAGACCGTCCTCGAGCCGGAGAAGAAGCACCCCATCAACCCGATGTAGGGGCGGGGGTTCGGCTGGCGCGCGGGCGGGTCGGCCCAGCTGGCGCGCGGGGGTCGGCCCTGCTGACGTGCGGGCGGGTCGGCCCTGCTGGCGCGCGGGGCGCAGGTGGGCGTCTCCTTGCCTGCGTAGCGGCAAACTGCGCTTCGTGGCCAACGAACCACCGTCTCGCGCAGCAAAAGCGCAGGTCACGATCCACCGCGGCGGTGGTTCGCTGGCCATTTGCGCACGAGTGCCCTGCGAGCGTCCTCGAACCCCCGCAGGCGCCCCACGGCCGGTCCGCGGATGGTCACGTCCGCCCGTGAACCCCTCGAATGGATCCCAGGCATGCCGTACGAGCAGCCTCGAACGACGAAGTCCGCTCTCCATCGCGCCGAGAAGCCACCCCCGGCCCCGAATTCGGTGGCGCCGATGGAAAGTGAGGCCACGCTGGGCGAATGCCGGACCTTCAACCGTACTTTAGGGGTAGAAACCAGGGCGGATGCCCGCTTCGCCGCGCGCTCGCGGCCGTTCCGGGTTTGACTGTCGTCGGGTCCGGAGCTGGGGGCGGACCCGACCGAGGGGGGAAATAGCCCGCGGCGACGTGGTCGCGTGCAGCTGGAGGGGCGGAGGTGGCCCTTTGGCGCATGCCGCTCCGCGACCACGTCGCCGCAGGAGGGGGAGCCGATGCCCGTAATGGACGACGCCGCGCATCCGGGACGCGACGCCACGGGACCCGATGGGCCGCGCAGCACCGCCCGCCGTGCGCGGCCGATCGTCGCCCATCCCGGAGGGCTGCTCATCCCGTCGGTCGGCGACGGTGACCCGGGTTGGCCGCAGGTCCAGGCCGCGCTGCGGTCGATGCGCGCGTTCCGCCTGTACAGGGGCGTGTACGTCCTGTCCGACGCGTGGGAGGGGTCGTCCCCCGACGAGCGCCGCAGGCTCTGCTGCGTCGGTGCCGCGCTGACGCATCCGGGCAGGCATCTCACGGGCAGGGCCGCGGCCGTGATGCTGGGCTATCCGCTGCCGGGTCCCCTGGACGCCATCGATCTCGCGCACGGCGGCCGCCACAACGCGGGGCTGGTGGTGGCGGGGCATTCCGGCGCCCCGCCGATCCGCTTCCGGCACGTCCGGTCGGCGGAACGCGGGGTCGTGTCGGGAGTGCCGTGCGCGACGGCGGGGGAGGTCGTCGTGCAGCTGGCGCGCTGCGGGGACTTCGCCGGAGCCGTGGCCGCGGCGGACGGTCATCTCCGCGCGGGTGGCTGTGCGGTGGATCTGCTGCGTGTCGCCGCGGCGGGCACCCGCCGGGTGCGGTCGCTGACGGCGGTGAAGGCGATCTCCGTCGCCTCGGCGCTGTCGGAGTCGCCGTTGGAGTCGTCGGCGAAGGCTGCTCTGGTCACAGCCGGCATCGGCGGGTGGGCGCAGCAGGTCACGCTCGTACGCGCGGTGGACCGCACGCCCCTCGCGCGCGTCGACTTCTGGTTTCCGGCGGAGGGCGTCGTGCTGGAGCTGGACGGGGCCGTGAAGTACGAGGAGGCGTTCGGTGGCGCGGATGTCGTCGTCAAGCGCGAGCGCAGGCGCGAGAAGCTGCTGGTCAACGAAGGTGCGCAGGTGATCCGCGGTGGTTTCGCGGAGCTTGACGACGGCTCCCTCCTCCGCTCCCTCGACCGAGTCCTCGGGGATGCCCCTGTGGGCGGGTACGCGGGCGGTCGGCTGCTCGCGTTCGGGCGTCATGAGTCGCTGCCCGCCGACGTCCGCAGGAATTGGGGTCGCGCCTGATCTCCTGCGGCGGTGGCGGTGCGGGCGGTGCCTGCGTTGCCCGCGCGGCGGTGTCGGGTCGGGCGGGCACTCGTGCGCAAATGGCCAGCGAACCACCGCGGCGGTGGATCGTGACCTGCGCTTTTGCGGCGCGAGGCGGTGGTTCGTTGGCCACGAAGCGCAGTGTGCCGTTCCGGCTGTGGTCATCGGCCCGGTTCGATGCCGGGGCGATGCGGGACGCCGCCACGCGCAGCCCCGCGACCACGCACCACGCGGCCCGCCGCGGGTCCTAGTGGACGTCGACGAAGCGGCGCAGGACCCAGCTCTTCATGGCCAGCATGATGACGCCGAGCACGATGGCGGCGACGCCGAGGGTGATGAAGAAGCTCCGCTCGGCGGAGGCGTCCTCCGGGTTGTAGTAGCCGGCGAGCGAACCGGACAGCGCGGTGCCCATGGCGACGGCCATCAGCCAGACGGCCATCATGCGGGACGGGAACGCCTCGGGGGCGACCTTCGTGGCCAGGGAATTGCCGACCGGGGACAGGAGCAGCTCGCCCATGGTGAAGAGGAAGAGGATCCAGACGATGGCGAGCATCGGCGTCGAGTTCGCGCCGCCGCCGGAGAACGGCAGGAAGAAGAACAGCGAGATGCCGATGATGATGTTCGCGATGCCGAACTTCCACGGGGTGGACGGCTGCCGGGTGCCCAGCTTCGTCCACAGGGCGGCGAAAATGCCGGCGAAGATGATGATGAACAGCGGGTTGAACGACTGGACCATGCCCGGCGGGACCTCCCAGCCGAACAGGTCGCGGTTCAGGCGCTGGTCGGAGTAGATGGCCAGAACGGTGAACTGTTGCTGGAAGATGCCGAAGAACAGCACGCCGGAGATGAACATCGGGATGAAGCCGATGAGGCGGGACTTCTCGACCGGGCGCGTGAGCGGGGAGAAGTACATCTGGCACCACAGGACGACCGCGGCGATGAGCGCGATGAGGGTGACCACGTTCGACAGCTGCTCGAGTGGGATGACGCCGGTGCCGACCAGCAGGACGGCGGCGCCGACGACGACCAGGGTCGCCGCGGCCCACGGCAGGTACTGCTTGGGGGACAGCGGGTTCGGGACGTCGTGGCCGGCGTCGCGGATGGTGTCCTTGCGCATGAGGATGTACTGGATGAGGCCGATGGCCATGCCGATGGCGGCGATGCCGAAGCCCCAGTGGAAGCCCCGCCAGCCCCAGATGGCGTTGGTGATCAGCGGGCCGAACAGGCCGCCGATGTTGACGCCCATGTAGAAGATGGAGAATCCGGCGTCGCGGCGCGGGTCCTCGCGGCTGTACAGCTGTCCGAGGACGACCGATGCGTTGGTTTTGACGCCGCCGGAGCCGAGGGCGATGCAGACCAGGCCGATGGCCAGGCCGGTCGTGCCGGGGATGATGGCCAGGGAGATGTGGCCGATCATGACCAGGATGGCGGACCAGAAGAGGGTGCGCTCGGAGCCGAGGAGGCGGTCGGCGACGAACGCCGCGGCCAGGGCGGCCATGTAGACCAGGCCGCCGTAGGCGCCGACGATGGAGGTCGCGACGGCCTTCGACATGCCCAGGCCGCCGTCGGTGACGGCGTAGTACATGTAGTAGACCAGGATGCCCTGCATGCCGTAGAAGCTGAAGCGCTCCCACATCTCCACGCCGAACAGGTTGGCCAGTCCCCACGGCTGGCCGAAGAAGGTCTTGCCGCCGTGGGCGGCGAGGCCGTACGATGCGGCGTTCATTGCTTCCGATCGGGCGCGGTCCTGCACCGGATCTGTCGGATTCTCTGTCATGAACGGCATTATCCCGTCCGACTGTTTCCGTTTCGTGACGGGGGCGGATTATCTGGTTGAGGCAACGTGAATCACACCCCGCGTCCGCGGCCGGCGGGCCTAGCGGGTGACGGCCTTCGCGATGGCGCGCCAGCCGAGCAGCACGACGGCGCCCATGACGGTCGCGACCAGGATGAACGACCAGTGGGGGAACGCCGCGTTGCGGAGGCCCCAGATGGCCAGGCCGACGACGGCGGCGCACAGCCAGACGATGACGCCGCCCTGGCCGATGGGCCGCAGCGGCTTCTTCAGCGCGAACGCCACGCCCCAGCCGACGGCGACGCCGAGCAGGAACGGCCACCAGGTGTCCAGGACGTTCACGACGGTGAACGGGTCCTCCGGGGAGTTGTGCGCGATGCGGGCGAGGATGGCGAAGACGAGGATCGCGACGGCATCGCCGATCATCGTGGAGGTGGTGGACGGGGTCCGGGTGGTGGTCATGGGGTCGTCTCCTGATCGGATCGGGTGGGGTGGGAAAGGGGGTCGGCGGGGCGGTGGGCCGGCTGGCCATCGGTGGGCCGCGGCAGCGGGGCCGCGGCGGCGCCCTCGGGCGTG
>JAEWGK010000216.1 GCA_023388385.1 Actinomycetes bacterium
GCCGCGAGCTGTCCACCCGCATCGCGGAGGAGCTCGGCGTCACCGGCGTCCTGGCCGTCGAGCTGTTCGAAACCCGCGACGAGGCCGGCCGGCCGGACATCGCCGTCAACGAGCTGGCCATGCGCCCACACAACACCGGCCACTGGACCCAGGACGGCTGCGTGACCTCCCAGTTCGAGCAGCACCTCCGCGCCGTCCTCGACGGCCCGCTGGGCTCGACCGAACCGACCGCCGCCGTCACCGTCATGGCCAACACCCTCGGCGCCGACCGGGATCCGGACCAGCCCGTCGCGGAACGCTTCGCCGCGGTCCAGCGCCGCTTCCCGCACGCGAAGATCCACTGGTACGGCAAGAGCCACCGCCCCGGCCGCAAGCTGGGCCACGTCAACGTCACCGGCGCCGACGCCTCCCCGGAGGGCATCGCCCGCACCCGCCGGGAGGCGGAGCTCGCCGCCGGCTACATCGTCACCGCCACCTGGGCCGACGGCTGGACCGGCGCCTGAGGCGCCCCGCGGCGCCCCCACCCGCCCCACCACCGCACGAAGGATACGGACACATGGACAACGTCACCGGCCCGCTCGTGGGCCTCATCATGGGCAGCGACTCTGACTGGCCGACGATGCGCCCGGCCGCCGAGGCCCTCGCGGAGTTCGGCGTGCCGTTCGAGGTCGGCGTCGTCAGCGCCCACCGCACGCCCGACCGCATGCTCGAGTACGCGAAGACCGCCGCCGACCGGGGACTGCGGTGCATCATCGCCGGCGCCGGCGGGGCCGCCCACCTGCCCGGCATGGTCGCCGCGGCGACCCCGCTGCCCGTCATCGGCGTGCCGCGCCCGCTGGAGAACCTCGAGGGCGTCGACTCCCTGCTGTCCATCGTGCAGATGCCGGGCGGCGTGCCCGTGGCGACGGTCGGCGTCGGCCAGGCGAAGAACGCCGGCCTGCTCGCGGTGCGCATCCTGTCCGCCGGCCACCCGGAGCTCATCGCGGCCATGAAGAAGTACCAGGAGGACATGCGCGACCAGGTCCTGGAGAAGGATCGCCGTCTGCGCGAGTCGCTCATGGGGGAGTAGCGGGGGACGCGCGGGCGGGCCGGCGCCGGGTCCTGCCGACGCTAGACCCGGGCCGCGTTCTCCATCTCCGCGACGGCGGCCACACGGTCCGCGTCCCCGCCGCGGACGACGACGACCGATCCCCCCGACGCCCAGGCCATGAGCACGCCGGAGACCCAGGCGTCGGCGTCGAGGCGGCCAGCGTCGTCAAGCCACCCGCGCGTGAGCAGGCGCGCGCGGTCGTTGCAGCGCTCGCGGGCCAGCGCCCGCGCGCCGTCGCCGAGCTGCCGGACGGACCGGCCGCCGAACAGCGGCTGGTCGGGGTCGGGGCCGGGGCCGGCGTAGGCGTCGCCGTACATCCGCACGGCCGGCCCGAAGTCGATGACGCCGGGCGGCAGGTCCAGCCCACATTCGACGACGCCGCGGCCGAAGGCGTCGTCCGTCACCGCGGACAGTACGGCATCGGGGGCCTTCTCCTCCCACGCCGACAGGCGGTCGAGGGAGGTGAAGACGGCGAGGGGATCGTCGTCGGAAAGCTCCACGCCGGCGCGTGCGGCGCCGAGCACGATGCACGCGGCGGGCCACGTCAGCGGCAGATCGACCCAGGCGCGGTCGCCGGGCTCCAGGTCGAACTCGTCATGGAGCATGTTGGCGACTTTCGAGGCCCAGTTGTCCAGGGTCGCGGCGTTGAGGTCGGTGCGCCCGCCGGTCGTCTCGTCGTAGCACGTGAGACGCGGGGTCGACGGGTCGGTGTCCAGGAGGTGCTTCAGGAGATCCACGCCACCCGATCGTAGCGATGGACCGGGTTGCGCCGCCGCAGCGAGGGGTGGGCGGCGCCCGCACGTCCGCGAGGAAAGGGTTGCGCCGCCGCTCCCGCTACCCCAGGAGGGCGGCGATGGCGAGGATGACGGGGACGCAGGCGAGCGTCGTCACGAACCCGGAGTCGCGGGCCTGCACGGACCCGATGCCGTAGCGCAGCGAGAACGTGAACACGTTCTGCGCCGTCGGCAGGGCGGCGACCACGACGACGGCCAGCAGCGCGGTGCCCTCCAGACCGAAGGCCATGCCCGCCAGCCACGCGAACAGCGGGTGCGCCGTGAGCTTCAGCGCCGACGACATCATGACCGCGCGCCGCGGCGAGATGCCCTTTCGCAGCACCGGGGCGCCGTACATGCTGATGCCGAACGTCAGCAGCGCCATCGGCACGGCGGCCTGGCCGAGCATCTCCAGCGGGTTCATGATGAGCGCCGGCGGATCGAACGGCAGGTGCCCGAGCGTGAGTCCGCCGATGGCGCCGAGGGCCATCGGGTTGCGCAGCGGCGACATGACGACCGAGCGCCAGTCGATGCGCCCGTGCCGGGACGTCAGCACGTCCAGCACGGTGAGGGTGGCGGGGGAGTAGATGCCGATCTGGAACAGCAGCGCCGGCACCACCACCAGCGGGTCACCGAGCACCGCGGCGGCGATGGGCACGCCGAGGTTGGCGACGTTGTTGTAGCTCGCGGCCATGCCGCCGACGACGCGCTCCGCGCCGCGCTGCCCCAGCAGCAGGTACGCCAGCACGTGGTAGACGGCGGCCGCGCCGAGCGCCGAGATCGCCGCGACGGCCAGCGGGACGCCGAGGACGTGCGAGGTGTCGGTCGTCGCCAGCGTGTGGATGAGCATCGCCGGCAGCGCCACCCAGAACACGATGAGGTTGAGGGCCGCGCCGCCGCCCTTCGGCAGGATTCCCGACTTCCCGACGAACCAGCCCGCCAGGACGATGAGCGCCACCGATGCGAAGCCGGACAGGATGTCGGTCACTGGTCGGTGCCTCCTTCGCGTCAGGGGTCACGTCTGGGTGCGGTCCGCGCGGGTTCAGGATAGCCCGCCCCGGACACGGGACGACCCCGCGTCCCGGGCCCTTGCGGGGCGGGATGCGGGGTCGTCAGCGCTGTTGTCCGCACTATCCGCGGTCCGTGGCATCGGACTCGCCAGGTGCGGCCAGCGCCAAAGCAGCCGTCGGGGCCGTTTTAGCGGCTGGTGAACGGCAGCAGGGCCATCTCGCGGGCGTTCTTCACCGCGGTGGCGACCTGACGCTGCTGCTGCGGGGTCAGGCCGGTGACGCGGCGGGAGCGGATCTTGCCGCGGTCGGAGATGAACTGGCGGAGCAGGTTGATGTCCTTGTAGTCGACCTTCTCGACGCCGGCGGCCTTGAGCGGGTTCTTCTTCGGGCGGCGGGACTGCTCCATCCGCGCCTTCTTGGAGGAGTGGTTGCGCTTCATGTGAGTTTCCCCTTTACCAGCTGGACTTACGGACGCCCGGGAGCTCGCCGCGGTGGGCCATCTCGCGGACGCGGACACGGGACAGGCCGAACTTGCGCAGGTAGCCGCGCGGACGGCCGTCGGCGGCGTCGCGGTTGCGGACGCGGACCGGGGAGGCGTCGCGGGGCTGGCGGTTCAGCTCGTACTGCGCGTCCATGCGATCCTCGTCGGAGGTCTCGGGGGACTTGATGATGCGCTTGAGCTCCTGGCGGCGCTCCGCGTAGCGGGCGACGATTTCCTTGCGCTGCTCGTTCTTGGCGATCTTGGACTTCTTGGCCATGACTTATCGCTCCTCGCGGAATTCGACGTGCTTGCGGGCAATCGGGTCGTACTTCTTCAGGGTGATGCGATCCGGGTTGTTCCGCTTGTTCTTCCGCGTGACGTACGTGTAGCCGGTGCCCGCGGTGGACTTCAGCTTGATGATCGGGCGGATGTCATTGCGCGCCATTTAGATCTTCTCCCCTCGCGCGCGGATCTCGGCCACGACGGCCTCGATGCCACGCTTGTCGATGGTCTTCATGCCCTTCGGGGACACGTTCAGGGTGATCGTGCGCCCCTCGGAGGGGAGGTAGTACTTCTTGCGCTGGACGTTGGGGTTCCAGCGGCGCGAGGTGCGCCGGTGGGAGTGGGAGACGGTCTTGCCGAAGCTCGGCTTCCGCCCCGTGACCTGGCAATAGGCCGACATGGGCTTTCCTTTGCTTTTCAGCGCCCCCGTCCTCACGTGGTGCCGCACCGGGTCCGCCGCGTCCCGGTGTACCGGGTGCCGCAGGGCGTGCTCGGGGCGCCGACGTGCGGTGCACGGGGCGTCAAACGAATAATTCAGACAACAGCGAGAATCGAGCATACAGACCCACCCCCGCGTTCTCCTAATCGCCTGCACATCGCGCCGTGGCTCCGCGGACCCGTGCCCGTGCGCGCGGGGGCGATTAGGGAATCGCGGGTGCGGTGCCGTATCGTCGACGCCAGCGTCATCGCCGACGCGCGATCCGTCATGCCGCATTGCGGCCCCGCCAGCCGGGGTCCGCGCGGGAGGGCGGGCCGCCACCGCCCCCAGGGGGACGGGCGCCGGCGGTGCGGCATGCAATCGACACCCAACTCGGGCACGACCCGGGCCGCGGGGACCTCCCCGCCATCGTCGCCCGGGACCGACCCGTAGTTCAATCCTGAGGGACATCGAGAACACATGAAGAAGGACATCCACCCCGACTACCACCCGGTGGTCTTCCAGGACGCGGGCACCGGCACGCAGTTCCTGACCCGCTCCACGGCGACGTCGCCGCGCACCGTGCAGTGGGAGGACGGCAACGAGTACCCGCTCATCGTCGTCGACGTGACCTCCGAGTCGCACCCGTTCTGGACCGGCGCCCAGCGCGTCATGGACACCGCGGGCCGCGTCGAGAAGTTCCAGCGCCGGTACGGCAACCGCGTCCGCCGCTCCAAGAAGACCAACTAGCCCAGAGGAGGGTTATCCGAGATGGCAGTTCCGAAGCGCCGCATGTCGCGGGCCAACACCCGTACCCGTCGTTCGCAGTGGAAGGCCGACAACACGGCCCTCCAGGAGGTCAAGATCGACGGCCGGGTCCACCTGATCCCGCGCCGCCTGGTCAAGGCCGCCCAGCTGGGCCTCGTGGACGTCGAGCAGTACTAGTCCGCGGCACTGGTCCACTGCGCCGCCGGCCCCCGGGCCGGCCGCCGGCGGCCGGAGGGGCGCCGCATCACCACCGCGTGATGCGGCGCCCCTTCGCCGATCCCGGGGCCGGGGGAGGGGCGGCGGGGGTCGTCGTCACGCGCGTGCGCGCGGTCCCACGC
>JAEWGK010000246.1 GCA_023388385.1 Actinomycetes bacterium
GACGCCCGGATCGTCGGCCGTGACCTCCCCGGACTCGCGCATCCGGCGCCACTGCGGCGGGATGTACGCGCACGTCGGGTCCGAGGCGCGGTAGTCGCCGGTCATCGCGTAGGCAGTGGAGCGGGAGCCTCCGCAGACGCCGTGGTACTCGCAGACGGCGCACTTGCCGTGCCAGTTGTCGGGGTCGCGGAGGGACTTGAACACCGGGGACTCGGCGTAGATGTCGCGGAAGTGCGTTTGCTTCACGTTGCCGCAGTGCATGGGCAGGAAGCCGTTGGGGTAGACGTCGCCTACGTGGTCGATGAAGGCGAAGCCGGAGCCGGAGTTGACGGCCATCGGCGGGCGCGGCGGGCGCGGGTGCTCGGGGCGTTCACCGAGGAGCTTCGTCGTCTCCGCGGTCAGCCACCGGTAGAGCTCGCCGCCCTCGTATCCCGGCAGGCCGGCTTCGCGGGCGGCTTGGCGCTGCAGGACGACGCGGCGGTACTGCGGCGCCTCCGTCGTCTTGATGGCGATGCGGTCGGCGATGTCCGCCAGCCAGTTGAGGGCGTCCTCGCGCTGCGCCGGCGTCAGCGCACCGAGGTCGGCGCCGCGTCCGGTGGGGACGAGGAAGAAGACGTACCACATCTTCGCACCCATCTCGATGACCTGCTTGAGCAGTGCCGGGGCTTCGTGGATGTTGCCGGACGTCAGCGTGGAGTTGATCTGCAGGCGGAAGCCGGCGCCGGTGATGTGCGGGGCCATCTCCACGGTCTTTTCGAACGTCCCCGAGAAACCGCGGAAGCGGTCGTGCGTCGCCGCAGTCGCGCCGTCGAGGGACATGGACATGGCCTTGCCACCCAGCTCGTGCAGCTTTGCGACGCGCTCCGGGGTGAGCTTCGGCGTCACCGACGGGGACAGCGAGACGTTGAGGCCCCGTGAGGAGGCGTACTCGACGAGCTCCTCCAGGTCGTCGCGCTCGAACGGGTCTCCGCCGGTGAAGACGACGAGCGGAAGCGGGCGCTCGTAGGACGCCAGCTGGTCGATGAGCTCCCGGCCCTGCTCCGTGGTCAGCTGATCGGGGTGCGGCTCGTGCTGGGCGTCGGCGCGGCAGTGGCGGCACACGAGGCCGCACGCCCGCGTCACCTCCCAGATCACGATGAACGGCTTGTGGTTGATGTCGTGCCGCACTGTGCGGACCGCGGGCCTGTGGCTCATGTGTGTCGACCTCGTCGTCGGGTGCGCGCGTGACGCGCCTTCTTGCCGTCCACGCTACGCCCGAATCGCGCGTTGTCGCAGGTCAGGGTGTCCTTACGTGACGACGGCCACCGCCGGCGCGGGGTGTCCGACCCCGGCGCCGCCCGTACGGGCGTCCGGCACCGGGGCTGACCGTCCGGGTTCCGGTGGCCCGGTCTCGCCGTGCCGCGCCGCCGACGTGCCGGGCCTGCGGCTATGCTTGCGGCCATGCGCATCTACCTTGGAGCTGACCACGCCGGATTCGAGATGAAGAACCTCATCAAGGCCCACCTCGAGAAGGCGGGTCACGAGGTCGTCGACTGCGGCGCCCACGAGTACGACCCGGCTGACGACTACCCGGCCTTCTGCATCGAGGCCGCCTCCCGCACCGTCAACGATCCGGGCTCCCGCGGCATCGTCCTCGGCGGCTCCGGCAACGGCGAGCAGATCGCCGCCAACAAGGTCAAGGGCGCCCGCTGCGCCCTGGCTTGGTCCGTCGAGACCGCCAAGCTCGCACGCGAGCACAACAACGCCCAGCTCATCGGCCTCGGGGGGCGCATGCATTCCGAGGAGGAGGCGCTCGCCATCGTCGACGCCTTCGTCTCCCAGCCGTGGTCGGAGGAGGAGCGCCACCAGCGTCGCATCGACATCCTCGCCGAATACGAGAAGACGGGCATCGCCCCGGAGATCCCGGGCCAGTAGCCGCCGCCCACCGCCCCCGGACACCCTCCGCCGCGGCGGATGCGGCGGAGGGCCCACGCTGGCCGGCGGGTGCGCGTGACGACGGTCGACCGCCGGTGCCCGGCGAAGGTCCGGAGGCCCTAGAAGTCGAAGTCCCCGTCGAAGAAGCCTCCGCCGTCGCCGCCGTCGCCGCCGAAGAAGCCTCCGTCGAAGAAGCCCCCTCCATCGGCGCCGTCGCCGGCGTCGCCCATGTCACCTCCGGCGCCCGGGTCGTCCGCGCCGGGGTCATCGGCGCCGGCGTCGCCCCCGCCGTTCTCGGCGGCGGCAAGGCCGTCCTCGTAGCCCTCGCCGTAGCCGTTTTCGAACGCCTCGGCGCCGTAGGCGACGCCGGACATGCCGTGGAACAGGGAGGAGAACAGCAGGACGGATCCCGCGGTCCACATGCCGGTGCTCAGCGCGCCGGCCCACCAGGGCTGGGAGTACCAGCCGGCCGGCACCGGCCGTCCGGCGACGCGCCCGCCCGGGTAGTAGTTCGGCGTCTCCGCGGAGGCTGTCGGGGAGGCGGTGATGGTCTCGCCCTCGTGCTCGATGGTGCGCTTCTCCGTCACCGTGCCGGCGGCCGCCTGGCCCTCCAGCGGCGGTAGCGCCGGACCCGCGGGCATGCCCATGATCTCGCGGGCGGCGTTGACGTAGTGCAGGCCCTCGAGGGCGGACTCGCGGGCCATCTTCGCCTGCTTCACGGTGGAGGCGGTGGAGATCTGCGATGACGCGGCGTTGTATCGCTCGGAGGCGTCCGCCATCGCCTGCGTCGAGGCCGTGTCGGAGCCGGCGATCGACAGCACCTGCGAGCCCAGGCGCTCGATCCAGCGCCGCGCGTCGGCGGTGGCGTCCTCGAGCTCCACCCGGTCGTGCTGCTCGATGGCCGTGTTCTGTTTGCCCTGCAGGTATTTGACCACCAGGATGCCCAGGATCAGGGCCAGGGCGATGAGCAGGAAGCCTTCCATGTGGGCCGGCACGTCCTTCCGGGTTCGTGGGGAAGCGGGTTCATGGGGGAAACGTGCGGGAGGGCCCGGATTGTTCCCGGATCCACTGTCGTTTTCCGCCGGACCGCCGTCCCGTCCCGGGAATCACGGGGTGGAGTCGGCCAGTCGTTCAAGCTGCATGGCGGGCGGCAGGAAACCGGAGAGCGGGTGACGGCCCGCGACGGTGACCCACCGGCGGACGTCGGCAAGCCCCGCGGCGTCGACGATCCCGCATGTGACGTTCGCACCGGGGAGACACGCCGCGCAGGCGTCCACGATGGCGTCGGCGAGCCCCGGGAGGGCATCCGCGCCCGCCGGGTTGCCCCCGTCGCGCAGCACGGCGACGGTGATGCGGTGCCGTCCCCGGGATGACGACGGCCCCGCATGGCGAACCCCGATCCACGACGCCGCCCGCAGATCGCGCCCGTACACGGCGTGGCGGACGACGGCGAGCGCCATCGCGCGGTCGCTCACGGAGAGGCGCCTGGCCCCGAGGGCCCGCGGCCACAGGGATGGAAGCACGGGGGAACCGGGCGTCCCGGACGCCGTGGAATCGGCCGGTGGATTCCCCGCATCGGCCGGGGCACCATCGTCGTCGGGCGCACCCTCGGTCGTATGGGACGCGGGCGCAGCCCCCGGCGGACTCGACGGAAATGTGGCCGGGGGTGGCGTCGGGGGCGATGGACAGGCCCCGCGAGCGCCGCGGGATCGCAGGCCCGCCAGTCCACGCGGCAATGCCCATCCAGCGCAGGTAGGAGGTGGAAATCGTGTCGTGATCGTGTCGGTCCATGGTCCTCGCTCAACGTCGGTGACATCAAGGTATGCCCACCTATGGCGTGGCCCAAGCCCGGGTGGGTGAATCGCGGTCCATCGGCCCCCGATCCGGGCGGCGGCCGGTGTCGCCGTCATGAAGGACGTCGCCGCGGGCCCGCCGGTCGTCGGCGTCACCCCGCAC
>JAEWGK010000074.1 GCA_023388385.1 Actinomycetes bacterium
TCGACGGTCGACGGCGCGACGCTGGTCACGGCCATCCGGCGGCTGCAGGGCACGACGGTGATGAGCTCCACCGCGACCGCCCCGGAGCCGGAGGAGCTGCGCTGGACGCTCGAGCCGGGGCATGCCGGAGAGCTGCGCGCCGCCATCGCGGAGTACGGGGAGCGGGCGGCCCGGCTGCGCGTGCGCATCGTCGACGTCCCCCGCGTCCCGGAGGGGGAGCTGGCGGTCAAGGTCAGCGCCGACGCGCTGTCGCAGCTCATCCTGTCGGTCGCCCAGCAGCTGGCGTACGGCCGGGTGCGGGCGGTCTACGAGGCCGTCGACATGCGCGAGTACCGCGCCGGCCGCACCGAGTGCCTGCGTGCGGTGACGCCGGAGGCCGTGGCCCTTGCGCGCGCCCTGGCGGATGCGCGTGACGACGCCTCCCGCGCCGCCGCCGCTCCCCTCCTCCGCGCAGCGCTGGACGCCCACCGGGGGTGGGTGAAGGCCTGCAAGTCCGGCGCGGGCTTCGACCGGCACCTGTGGGCGCTGCGGTTCACGGCGGAGCAGGCCGTGGAGCGCGGCCTCCTGGGCGCCATGCCGGCGTTGTTCACCGACCCCGGCATCACGGCGGCGCGCTCCGACTTCCTGTCGACGACGTCCATCGGCTCCGACGCGCAGATCGTCCGCTACGCGTTCGCGCCGACGGCCGAGGGCGGCTTCGGCGTCAACTACACGCCGCACGCCGATCACGTCGAGTACTGCGTCATCCACGACGAGGCCGCCGACGGCGCCGACCGGTTCCTCGACGCCCTGCCCGAGGCCGCCCTCCGGGTGGCGGACGCCGCCCGGGCGCTGGAGGGATAGGGTCCGGGCCGCCCGCGCCCGCCGCATCGCGCAACGGCGGCCGCACGGCCGACGACCGGCGGCTACTCGCCGTCGCGGGGGCCGAGCTCCTCGACCAGGACCTCCTGGACGACGGACATGGCCGACAGGGCGGCGGGGGCGCCGCAGTAGCCGGCGGTCTGGATGACGGCCTCGACGATCTCCTCGCGGGTCAGGCCGTTGCGCAGCGCGCCGCGGATGTGGCCGCGCAGCTCGCCGGTTGCGCGCAGGGCGACGAGCATGCCGATGTTGAGCAGGCTGCGGTCGCGCTTGGCCAGGCCGTCGCGCGTCCACACGGAGCCCCACACCGTCTCGGTGATGTGGCGCTGGAGGTCCTCACCGTCGCTGCCCGCGGTGCGCTCCAGGGCGGCGTCGACGAACGAGTCGCCCATGACCTCGCGGCGGACGGCGATGCCGGCGTCGTAGCGGCCGTCGGCGGGGATCGAACGGTTCTCCGGGTTCTCGGTCATGGCGGCCATTATGCCCCCGGGCGCCGATGCCGGGACTCCGGGGGGCGGTGCGGAACTGGCGGTGCGGAACTAGCGGTCCAGCAGCCAGTCGTTCGGGCCGAACAGCTCGAAGTGGACGTGATCGCGGTCGACTCCCTTGGCGGCAAGCTGGTCACGGACGGCCTGCAGGAAACCGTTGCCGCCGCAGAGGTAGATCTCCGCGCCGGCCGGCAGGTCGACGTCGGCCACGTCCATTAGCTCGGGCTCGTACCAGGTGCGGACCTCGGCGTCGTCAAGCCCGGCGACCGCGGCGTCGCGGTCCTTGCGCAGCACGTCGTGCTCCTCGGACCGGTCGGCGTGGAGCACCAGGACGCGACGGGCGGAGCCGGTGCGCGCCAGGTGTGCGAGCATGCCGAGCATCGGGGTCGCGCCGATGCCGGCGGAGACCAGCACCACCGGGGCATCGGAATCCTCGTCGAGGACCAGGTCGCCGGCGGGCAGCGAGATCTCGATGTCGTCGCCCTCCTTCGCCTGCTCCCACAGGGCGGTGGAGACCTCGCCGGCCGGCAGATCCGCGTC
Source organism: Actinomycetes bacterium (assembly GCA_023388385.1). GTDB lineage: Bacteria > Actinomycetota > Actinomycetes > Mycobacteriales > Mycobacteriaceae > Corynebacterium. The sequence continues at coordinate 1,890 of JAEWGK010000074.1, forward strand.
GGCGTCGACGCGGCGGACGGCGAAGGTCAGCGGCTCGCCCGGTGCGCCGATCAGGGAGTACTGGCGCAGCTGGCGGGCGCCGTCGGCCATCGTCCACCGCACGGAGATGTACTGGCCCGGGCGGAACTCCGGCACCGTGCCGTCGGCGAGCTCGACCGTCAGACGCAGGACGTCGCCGCCCAGCTCCTCGCGGCGGGCGATGCGGGCGGCGCGGAAGACGTCGCCGGCCTCGACTCCGCGCTCGCCGTACAGGCCGTTCTCGAAGTCGACGAGGACGCGCTGCATCTCCAGGTAGACCTCGTCCCACGCGGCGCGGACGTCGCCCTGGAAGACCTCGGGGGTGAGGACCTCCTCGATGGCGTCGAACAGGTGCTTGTGGACGATCGGGTACTGGTCCTCGCGGATGCCGACCGATACGTGCTTGTGGCCGATGCGGGCCAGCAGCTCCTCCGGCGCCGGGGCGTCGGGGTCGACGAGCATCGTCGCGAAGGTGGCGACCGACGCCGCCAGCGCACGCTGCTGCGCGCCCTGTTTCTGGTTGCCGCGGTTGAACGTGTCGGCGAGCAACTCCGGGTGCGCGCCGAACATGCGGCGGTAGAAGTTCGGGGTGATGTCGCCGATGGCGGCGCCGACGGCGGGCAACGTGGCGCGGACGATCTCCGCGTGCTCCGGGGACAGCGCGGCCTTCTTCACGGTGATGGCATTGGCGGTCATGCTGGGGACCTCCTCGGGTCGGGGCTGGTTTCGGGTGATGGTCGGCAGCCTAGCACTAAATACGTATTTAGCGTGCGCATTAAACCGGCCACCGGATCGCCCCGATTACCCCCACGTGCGCATCCGCGCAGGCAACGTACGGCGTCGACGCCCCGAATCGCCCCCGGCGACGCGGTCAGTCCGGCGGCGCGCCGACGGCGATGGTCACGCCGAGGCCGACCGGCCGGTTCCGGACCAGCGAGCCGATGGTGACGCCGTCCAGGTGCGCGAAGAACGCCTCCTGCGCGCGGGCGAGCTCGCCGCGCAGCGAGCAGGCGGGCAGCATCGGGCAGTCGAGGTGCATGCAGTCGACGACCTCGCCCGTCTCCAGCGCTCGGAGGATCGCTCCGACCGTCATGTCGCGGGCTCCGTCGGACAGGTAGATGCCGCCGCCACGGCCCTTCACCGCGGTCACGGCGCCGAGTTCCGCCAGGCGGGTGACGATCTTCGAGACGTGCGCCCGCGACGCGTGCAGCTCGTCGGCCGCCCCCGCGGCCGTGAACCGGGTGCCGTCCTCCTCGACGGCCATGCGCATGATCAGGCGCAGCGCGAGATCGGAGAACATCGTCAACTGCACGGGCGAGCACCTCCTCCTCGCCCCATCGTAAACCCGCACGCCGCGCGGGGATTCCGCGGCCGCCCCCGTCTCCGGTCGGGCGGGGCGCATCGCCGGCGGCGGGTGTGACGGGGACCGGGGCGGTCGGTCGATCAGAGGTTCTCGGCGACCTTCTCCAGGAACGGCGGGCAGTCGTCACGGCCGGTGACTGCCTCGATGAGGACCAGCTTGTCCGGCTCAGCCGCCGCGCGATCGAGGGCGTCACGCAGCTCGGCGAGCGTCGTCACGCGCATGGACAGCGCCGTGGAGCCGTCACCGCCCATCGCCGCCGGAAGGGCGCACCAGTCCCACGGGCAGATGTCGTTGTAGATGCGGTCGGCGCCGTGGATGCGCCGCTCGACGGTGTAGCCGGAATTGTTGACCAGCACGATGACGGGGTTGACGCGTTCGCGGATGAGCACGCCGAGTTCCTGGACGGTCAGCTGCGCCGAGCCGTCGCCGATCAGCAGCAGGGCGCGGTGATCCGGGCGCCCGAGCGCCGCGCCAAGCGTCGCCGGCAGCGTGTAGCCGATCGAGCCCCACATCGGCTGGCCCAGGAACATCACGCCCTTCGGCAGCTGCTGCATCGCCAGGCCGAAGAACGACGTGCCCTGGTCCGCCAGGACCGTCTGGCCCTCCGCGATGGAGGCCGCGACCGCCGGCCACAGATCCGCCTGGAGCAACGGGCCATGCTCGTCGTGTGGGGCGCCGGGCTCCGGCTCCGGCTCGGCCAGCGGCATCGGCGTCCACGGACGCTCCTGCGCCAGCTCCATCAGGACGCCGATCGCGTCGCGCATGGCCAGCGGCGCGTACATGACCTCGCCGACCGCCGCCACGCCCGGGCGGACCTCGATGACGCGCGCGGGGTCGATGTCGCCGGAGAAGCCCGCCGTGATGGTGTCGTTGAAGCGGACGCCGATGCTGACCAGCGTCTCCGCGTCCTCGACCGCGGCGCGCGAGCGCTCCCGGGACGCGTTGCCGGCGTAGATTCCGGCGAAGCGCGGCGAGGACTCGTCGACGAGCGTCTTGCCCCACGCCGACGTCAGGTACGGCACCTCCGTCGCGGCAAGCAACCGGTCGAAGTCCGGCAGCGCGCCGAGGCGGTGGACCAGCAGATCCGCCAGGATGGTCGTCGTCCGGCCGTCGAGCATCCGGGCGGCCGCGGCGCGGAAGGCCTCGCGAGCATCCGGCGAGGTCTCGCGATCCGGGCGGTGCAGAGGGGTGGCGGCGCGGTAGATGGGCGCCGCCGCGACGTCCGGGGACAGCAGCAGGTAGCCCGGGCGGGACTCGAGCAGCACGGCGCGGAGGACGCGGTCGATCTCCGCGGCGGCGTTCTCCGGCGTCAGGACCGCGTCCGCGCAGGTCACGTGGCTGTACATCGCGCGGAAGTGATCGAAGTCCCCGTCGCCCAGGGAGTGGTGCAGGCTCAGCCCGGCCCGGCGCAGCTCCGTGCGTGGGGCGCCAACGACGTGCAGAACCGGCGCGTACTCGGCGTAGGCACCGGCGATGCCGTTGACGGCGGAAAGCTCGCCCACGCCAAACGTCGTCACCATCGCGGCCAGGCCGCGGGCGCGGGCGTAGGCGTCGGCGGCGTAGGAGGCGTTCAGCTCGTTGGCGTTGCCGACCCACCGCAGCTCGGGGTGGTCGTCGACGACGTCGAGGAACGGCAGGTTGTAGTCGCCGGGCACGCCGAAGATCTCGGTGCAGCGGAGCTCCGCCAGCCGGTTGAACAGGTAGTCGGCGACGGTGTGGGCGGGGGCGGCGCCACCGGGCACCGGGCCCGCCGAGGTCTCGGGTCCCGTCATGGTCGCGGGTTCGGTCCTGGACATGGTTCGCATGGCCTTTCCGTCTCGGGCGGCCACCGGGGTGCGGCGGCCGCGGTGCGTTCGGGCCGGCGCCGTGTCCCACCGGGGCCGGAACGCGGCCTCCGGGACCGTCGTCGGCCCGCCGGGCCGTGGTAGGGCCCTGGGCATTGACGCTACGCCCGCACGGGCCGGTGCGGAAGACCCCGAGCATGCGGGACCGCCCGCCCCGCGAGGGAGGTCGCGGTGCGGGCGGTCGTGCGGCGGGAACCGTCTACTTCTTGGAGACCTTGTCCGCGACGCGGGCCTTGAGGGCCTCGAACTCGTCCCAGATCTCCTGCGGGACGCGGTCGCCGAGGGACTTCAGCCACTCCTCGTTGTCCGCGAGGTCGCCCTGCCACTTCTCGGCCGGGGCGCGCAGCGCCTCCTTGACGTCCTCGATCGGGGTGTCCAGGCCGGTGAGGTCCAGGTCCTCCGCGTTGGCGGTGTAGCCGACGACGGTCTCGCGGGCGTCGACGCGACCCTCGATGCGATCGATGATCCACTTCAGGACGCGGGAGTTGTCGCCGAAGCCCGGCCACAGGAAGCGGCCGTCGTCACCGCGGCGGAACCAGTTGACCAGGAACACCTCGGGCATCTTGTCGCCGCCCTTGACGCCCATGTCGATCCAGTGCTGCAGGTAGTCGCCGACGTTGTAGCCGATGAACGGCAGCATGGCCATCGGGTCGTGGCGCAGGGAGCCGACCTTCGCCTCGGCGGAGGCGGCGGTCTGGCCGGAGGCCAGGGTCGCGCCGATGAAGGTGGCATGCTGCCAGCTCAGGGCCTGGGTGACCAGCGGCACCGTGTCCGGGCGGCGGCCGCCGAACAGGATGGCGTCGACCTTGACGCCCTTCGGGTCGTCGTACTCCGGGGCCGCGACCGGGCACTGCGCAATCGGGGTGCAGTAGCGGGAGTTCGGGTGGGACGACGGCGAATCGGAGTCCGGCGTCCACTCGTTGCCCTTCCAGTCGATGAGGTGCTCGGGCTTGCCCTCCATGCCCTCCCACCAGACGTCGCCGTCATCGGTGAGCGCGACGTTGGTGAAGATGGTGTTGCCCGGCTCCATGGTCTTCATGGCGTTCGGGTTGGAGTCGTAGTTGGTGCCCGGGGCGACGCCGAAGAAGCCGTTCTCCGGGTTGACGGCGTAGAGGTGGCCGTCCTCGCCGAACTTCAGCCAGGCGATATCGTCGCCGACGACCTCGGCGGTCCAGCCCTCGATGGTCGGGGTCAGCATGGCCAGGTTGGTCTTGCCGCAGGCCGACGGGAAGGCGGCGCACACGTGGTAGCTCTTGCCCTCCGGGTTGGTCAGCTTCAGGATGAGCATGTGCTCGGCCATCCAGCCCTCCTCCTTCGCCATGACGGAGGCGATGCGGAGCGCGTAGCACTTCTTGGCCAGGATGGCGTTGCCGCCGTAGCCGGAGCCGTAGGACCAGATCTCCTTGGTCTCGGGGAACTGGGTGATGTACTTCTCGTCGTTGCACGGCCAGACGACGTCCTCGACGCCCTCGTCCAGCGGGTAACCGACGGAGTGCAGGGCATGGACGAAGTCGCCGTCCTTGCCGATCTTGTCCAGGGCGTCCTGGCCCATGCGGGTCATGATGCGCATGGACAGGACGACGTACTCGGAGTCGGTCAGCTGCACGCCGAGCTTCGGCTCCGGGTCGGTGATCGGGCCCATGCAGAACGGGACGACGAACATGGTGCGGCCCTTCATGCAGCCGCGGTAGTGCTCGGTCATCTCGGCCTTCATGGCGGCCGGGTCGGCCCAGTTGTTGGTCGGGCCGGCACCATCCTCGGTCTCCGAGCAGATGAAGGTGCGGGACTCGACGCGGGCGACGTCGGCCGGGTTGGAGCGCGCCAGGAAGGAGTTCGGGCGCTTCTCATCGTTCAGCTTGATGAAGGTGCCCTTCTCCACCAGATCGGCGGAGAGGCGATCCCATTCCTCCTGGGAGCCGTCCGCGAACACGACCTTGTCCGGGGTGGTCAGCTCGACGACCTCGGCGATCCAGCGCAGCAGCTCGGCGTTCTCGGTGGGGGCCTGGCCCTCCAGGCCCGGGATGGTGGTTGCGGACATCAGTTCTCCTGACTTGTCGATTCCCGTCTCGGAGTTAAGGCTACCGACGTCGACGGCTTTCCGCCGCCCCCGCGAATGCAACTTTGCGCACAACTGCCGCACGACTGCGCGGTGCCCCGCCCGGATGGCCCCTCCCGGGCTCCCCCGCCGGTCAACCCCACCTGCCGGACTCGCGGAGCTCCCAGTCGCCGGCGCCCCACGACCCCGCGGCGGCGCCGTCCCCGCCCCCGTTCGTGGGAGAGCCGGAGGCGTCCCAGGTTTCCCATGTCCCGTCGAATTTCACGGTGACGATTTCGTCGACGGTCCCGTCGCCGTCGGTGTCCGTGTAGATGGTCAGCCCGTCGTCGTCGGCCACCGTGACGGAGTCCGCGACGCCCGGCTCGGCGTCCGCTGGCCCGAGGTCCACGACGGCGTCCCCGAGGCGGACGACCATGCCCCCGGCGCCACCCCCGGCCACGTCCGCGGCGTCGGGCCCACGTCCGCCCGCGCCCCAGCCATCGGCGCCGGCATCCCAGCCGCCCGGGCCCGCGTTCCACGCGCCGCCCATGCCGTCCATGCCGCCCATGCCGTTCCCCGTTCCGCCGATCGTCCCGTCCATAGCGTCCATCCCGTCCATCCTTTCCGTTCCGTGCATCCAATCCGTCATCGCCGCTCCCCCTCCAACGCCGCCGCGAGGTGCCGGGCCCGCCAGCCGTCGGGCGGAGGCGGCGGCTCGAGCCCCGCGAGACCGCGTTCCCAGGCCCGCCGCAGCCTCCCGAGGTGGGCGGCGATCCAGCCGGCGCGCCCGGCGGCGCCTCGTGCGCGGGTCCGCGTGACGACGACGACCGCCGCGGGGACCGTCCCGAGGATCAGGGCGGCCGCCGTCGCGGGGCCGGGCGGCGCCCCGAGAGCCGCGAGGGGTTCCGCGGCCATCCGGCCTGCGCCGAGTGCGGCTCCGAGCGTCAGCGCCGCCACCGCCGCATCCGCCGCGGTGGTGCGACGGGGCCGCTCCGGGGCGGGCGGGCACTGCGGGGGCTCGGTGCCGAGGGCGTCGGCGAGGCGCAGCGCCGCCCGGCGCGACGCGGCGTCGAGGTCGGCGG
>JAEWGK010000095.1 GCA_023388385.1 Actinomycetes bacterium
TCGTGCCGGTCGGCATCACCCGCGACGGCACGTGGGTCGCCGGCGTCGACGACCCGGAGGCGCTGTCGGCGCACGGCCGCGAGCTGCCGGAGGTCGACGAGAACGCGCAGGAGCTGGCGCTGTCGGCCGCCCCGGCGCGCCGTGGCGAGCTGCACCGCATCGGCGGCGAGCGGGCGGGCGAGCTGTTCGCCACGGTTGACGTCGTGTTCCCGGTGGTCCACGGCCCGAACGGCGAGGACGGCACGATCCAGGGGCTGCTCGACCTATCGGGCATCCCGTACGTCGGTCCGGGCGTGCTCGCGTCGGCTGCGGGCATGGACAAGGAGGCGACGAAGGCGCTGGCGAAGGCCGCCGGCATCCCCATCGGCGACCAGGTGGTCCTGCACGAGGGCGAGTCGCTGACGGAGGAGGAGATCGCGCGCCTCGGCTTCCCGATGTTCGTCAAACCCGCGCGCGGCGGCTCGTCCATCGGCATTTCGAAGGTCGACGGCCCGGAGACCCTCGACGCGGCCATCGCCCTGGCGCGCGAGCACGACTACAAGGTCATCGTCGAGGCCGGCATCGTCGGCGACGAGGTCGAGTGCGGCGTGCTGCAGCTGCCGGACGGGAGCGTGACGACGTCGGTGCCGTCCCGCCTCCTCGGCATCGAGGAGTCGGAGGAGGGCTTCTACGGCTTCGACACGAAGTACCTCGACGACGTCATCACCGCCGAGATCCCGGCGCAGCTGGCCGACGGCATGACGGAGCGCGTCCGCGAGCTGGCCGTGCGGACGTTCCGCGCGTTGTCGTGCGATGGCCTGGCGCGCGTCGACTTCTTCGTCACCCCCGACGGCCCGGTGCTCAACGAGATCAACACCATGCCGGGCTTCACGCCCATCTCCATGTACCCGCAGATGTTCGGCAAGACGGGCGTCGGCTACGCGGAGCTGCTGGACACTCTGGTGCGCCGGGGCCTCGCCGCCCGCAGGTAGGCTGCGCGGGCGCGCGCGGCGGGCCCGTCCGCGTGCGCCGTGCGTGACGACGGCCCGGGCCCCGCTTCGCGGCGGGGTCCGGGCCGTCATCGTGTGCGGTGCCGGGAAAGGGGGGAGGGGATCAGCTCCCGGCGGCCGGCGCCGCGGTGCCGGCGGGGGCCGGGGCCTGCGCGTGCTCCTCGGAGGGCGCCGTGTTCTTCAGGGTGTTGGCGATGACCTCGGAGAACGCCGACAGCAGGCCGGACGCCTGGGCCATGGGGACGTGGACCGCGACGAAGCGCTCGCGGCCCATCGCGTAGTAGACGCCGGTGACTCCGGTGGTGTGGTCCGGGTCGTTGAACCACACGATGTCGCCGACCTGGGTCAGGGGCTTGTCGGTGCCCGCGTAGGCCGGCGGCTCGGACACGCCGCAGCGGGCGGTGACCAGCTGGCCCGTGTGGTCCGTCCACACGGCCAGACCGCGGGCGTCCTCCGGCAGGTCGGCGTCGGGCACGCGGTGGAACTCGCCGAGGTCCTCGGGCAGGGTGCCGTTGAAGCCGGCGCAGACGCCGTCGTCATGCGGGGCGGCGAGGTCGGCCAGGGGCAGCGGGTTCGGCTCCGGGCCGTCGCCGGCGTCGGGGCCCATCGCCTCGGAGATGGCGGACAGGGAGTCGGCGTGCGAGTCGTCCGCGGTCACCGCCACGATGGGGGAGCGGCCGACGGAATACCAGGTCACCAGATCCGAGCCCGCGGCGCCGTCGGAGACCTTCAGCCACTCGACGCCCTCGACGTCCTCGGTCTTCGCCATCTCCGTGTACTGGACGGGCGAGGAGGCTCCGCAGCGCAGCGTCACGCGGTCGTCCAGGGAATCGCGCCAGACCGCGGCGCCGGCCGGGATCGGGTCGGCGAGGCCGGCGCGGACCAGGCCGCCGAGGCGATCCGGCAGTCGGCCGACCAGGTCGGCGCAGGCCGGGGAGTCGTCGTCCGGCATCTCCGGCGACGACAGGGCGACGGGCTGGCGGGCGGCGCGGTCCTGCACGATCTTCGCGGCGCCGATGACCCCCGCGGCGAGAAGGACTGCGAGGACGAGCGCGATGACCATGCCCAGGCGGCTACCCTGGGGCTGAACCTTGTCTCCCATGACGCCCAGCCTACCCACCGGGGCATGGGGGGACCCCGCTACCCCAGGAAGGATCCGTGCCGGCCACGATGACCGAACCGCACCACGGCGACGGAACGGGAGATGGGGCGACCGCGTCCGCCGGTCCCACGATCGGGGACGTCGGCGAGCACGCCGTCATCGCCGCCATCCGGGAGGCCGCCCCGTCGTCGCGCAACGGCGACGACGCCGCCGTCCTGGCCATGACGACGCCGAACGCCAGCCACGTTGCCACGACGGACCTGCTGGTGGAGGGCCGCCACTTCGACCTGCGCTGGTCGAGCCCGGAGGAGGTCGGCCGCAAGGCCGCGGTCCAGAACTTCGCCGACGTCGAGTCGATGGGCGCCCGCCCGAAGGCTCTGCTCATGGGCCTGTCGGCGCCGGAGTCGACGCCGTTGGAGGTCGTCGTCGGCATGGCGCGCGGCATGGTCGCCGAATGCGACCGCTGTGCGGCGGAGCTCGTCGGCGGTGACGTCGTCGGCGGAGCGGGGCTGACCCTGTCCATCACCGCCATCGGCGAGGTCGGCGGCCCCAACCGGCCGCTGCTGCGCTCCGGCGCCAGGCCGGGGGACTCGGTCATCGCCGCCGGCGTCATCGGCCGCTCCGCGGCGGGGCTGGCGCTGCTGCGGCACCACGGTTCGCCCGAGGCGGTGCCCGCCCGGTTCCGGGAGCTCGTCGCCGCGCACCTCGTGCCCGTCTTCGAGTACGGCCGCGGAGCCGTCGCCCGCGCCGACGGCATCAACTGCCTGACGGACAACTCCGACGGGCTCGTCGTCGACCTCGGCGAACTGTCGCGGGCCTCGGGCGTCGGCATCGACGTCTTCCCGGAGACCGTCGCCCCCGACGCCCTCATGCTGGAGGCGGCGGAGCACCTCGGCGCCGACGCATGGGAGTGGGTGCTCGGCGGCGGGGAGGACCACACGCTGCTGGGCACGACGTCGGGAGAGGCACCGATCGACTTCCGCGTCATCGGCCGCGTCGTCCGGCCCGCACGGCCGGCGTCCGGTGTCCCGGCGTGCCCGAGGGTGACCGTCGGCGGGAAGGAGCCCGCGATGGAGAAGGGATGGGTGAGCTTCTGATGATGGACGCCCCGCTGCCCGTCGAGGAGGGCTGGGCCCGCGCCCTCGACCCCGTCGCCGACCGCATCCACATGATGGGAGATTTCCTGCGCGCGGAAAACGCCGCCGGCCGTGGCTACGTCCCCGCCGGCACCGACGTCCTGCGCGCCTTCACGTACCCGTTCGACGAGGTCAAGGTGCTCATCGTCGGACAGGACCCGTACCCGACGCCGGGGCACGCGATGGGCCTGAGCTTCTCCGTGCAGTCGGACGTGCGCCCGCTGCCGAAGTCCCTGGCCAACATCTACCGGGAGCTGCACGACGACCTGGGCATCGAGCCGCCGCCCTCCGGGGATCTCACGCCGTGGTGCCGGCAGGGCGTCGCGCTGTTCAACAGGGTGCTCACCTGCCGGCCGGGCGCGCCGGGCTCCCACCGGCGGAAGGGGTGGGAGGAGATCACGGAGCATGCGATCCGCGCGCTGGCCGCGCGGGACCGGCCGCTGGTCGCCATCCTGTGGGGCCGCGACGCGCAGACGGCCCGCCCGCTGCTCGGCGACACGCCGTGCATCATGAGCCCCCACCCGTCGCCGCTGTCGGCCTCGCGCGGGTTCTTCGGATCGCGGCCGTTCTCGCGGTGCAACGAGGAGCTCGGGCGTCTCGGGGCGGAACCGGTCGACTGGCGGCTGTAGCATGTCGGGCATGCCCGACCACACCACCGCGGCCGGGGCCGCTCCCGGGCGCGGCGCCGGCGGACTCGACGGGCCCGCCCTGCTGGGGTGGGCCCGCGCTGCCGTGGACGAGTTGGAGCAGCGGCGCGACGATCTCAACGCCCTCAACGTCTTCCCCGTGCCCGACGCGGACACCGGTTCCAACATGACCGCGACCATGATCTCCGCGCTGGAGGCGGCGGCCGGCGCAGAGCCCGGCTCCCCGGCCCGCGACATCGCGGCGCTGCTGGCCGACGGCGCGGTGCGGGGCGCGCGCGGCAACTCCGGCACCGTCCTGTCGCAGGTGCTGCGGGCCCTGGCGGAGACCGCGGGTGAGGAGGTCGGCGGCGCCGACGTCCGCCGCGCGCTGGTCTACGCCGTCTCGCTCGTCGACGAGGCGATCGCGGAGCCTGTCGAGGGCACCATCCTCACCGTCCTGCGCGCCGCGTCGGTCGCCGCGGCGGACGCGTCCTCCGACACGCTCGGTGACGTCGCCCGAGCCGCCTCCGACGAAGCCCGCCGCGCGCTGGCGGAGACGCCGTCGCAGCTGGCGGCGCTGCGGGAGGCCGGGGTCGTCGACGCCGGCGGCGCCGGTCTGGTCATCCTCCTCGACGCCCTGGCGGCTGCCGCGGGCGTCCCGCCGGAAGGCCCCGCGCCGACGTCCGTCCTGCGGGACGCCGAATCCGCACCGCCCGGGGAGCCGCCCGCGGACGGCGTCGCAGCCGGCGTGGCCGGGACGGCGGGTGCGGCGCGGGGGACGTCGTCACGCCCCGACCCCGGGGACCACGCCGCGGTGGTGCGCGAGGCGGAGCTCGAGGTCATGTTCGGCATCGACTGCGATGACGCGGCTGCGGCGGCGCTGCGGGTGCGGTTGATGGACCTGGGCAATTCGCTCATCATCGGTGGCGACACGCGCGGTGGGCGGACGGTCCACGTCCACACGCTCCACGCGGGCGAGGTCATCGAGGCGGCGCTGGAGGCCGGGCGGCCCCGCAACATCCGCATCGAGCCGGTGTTCGCCCCGCAGGCGCGCCCGCCGGCCCCGCCCGCGCGCACCGTCCTGGCGCTGACGCCGGACGGGCCGCTGGCGGAGCTGTTCGCCGGCGCCGGCGCCGTGCCCGTCGACCCGGGAGACGACGCGGTCGCGGACATCGTCGCCGCCATCCGCGCGGTTCCCGGCGACGGGGAGATCGTCCTGTTGCCCAACGGCCTGCTGGGCAACCGCGCGCTGGTGGAGATCGAGCTGGCGGCCCACGCGGGGGAGCGGACCATCACCATCGTCTCCACCCCGACGCCGGCCAACGGCCTGGCCGCGCTCGCGGTCCACGACCCGGCGCTGCCGCTGGCGGTCGACGCATACGCGATGAGCGAAGCGTCGTCCGGCATGCGCACCGCCGTCCTCGAGCCGGCGCCGGGCCCGGGCCTGACCATGGCGGGCCCGTGCGGGCGCGGCGACGTGCTGGCCATCACCGGCGGCGACATCGTCGCGGTGGGCCACACGGTGGACGAGGCGTGCGTGAAGGCCGTCGACATCCTCCTGCGCTCCGGCGGTGAGCTGGTGACGCTGCTGCTCGGCGCCGACACCGACCCGGAGGTGACCGTCGCCCTGCGCGAGCACCTGGCCCGGCGGGCCCCGGGCGTCGACGTCGCCGCCTACGCGGCGGCGGGCATCGGCTCCCTCATGCTCGTGGGCGTGGAGTAGGCGCGGCATGCTGGGGTGGCTGGGCTCCGACGTGGCGCGCACGCCGCTGGCGGAGGTGATCGGCGCCGGCGCCGCGAAGAAGATGCGCGCGGGCTACGGCGTCACCGACGTCGGGTCCATGCTGTCGATGCTCCCGGCCCGCTGGATCGGCCACGACCGCGGCCTGGACGTCGGCCCCGGCGACGTCGGCCAGACCATCACCGCCATCGTCGAGGTCCTCGACATCGTCCACCCCGGCCACGGCGGGGGCCGCCGGCCCACCCGCATCACCGTCGGCGACGGCCGCTCCACGCTGCTCATGCCCGTCTTCGGCCAGCAGTGGCTCACCCGCCGCCTCGTCCCGGGCACCCGCCTGCTGGTCATGGGCACTCTCCGGGCCTTCCGCGACCGCCTGGAGCTGGCCAACGGCGACCTCCTGGTCCTGCACCGCGACGGCACGCCGGGCCAGGCGACCGGGAAGCTGGGAAAGCTCATCGACGCCGCAGACTCCGTGGCGGAGCTCACCCGGCTGTTCGCCCGGCCGTGGCTGCCGGTGCGCCGAGGCCGCAAGGGCCTGGCCGGCGTCACCGTCGCCCTGTACTTCGACCGCCTCATCCGGTGGCTGCCCTCCATCCCGGACCCGCTGGACGCGGTGCCGGAGGGCCTGCCGTCGTTCGACCGGGCGCTGCGGGACATCCACTTCCCGCCGGAGGAGGGCCCGCGGGCGGCCATCTGGCGCCTGAAGTACGACGAGGCGCTGGAGCTGCAGATCGAGGCCGCGCTGCGCCGCCGGGCCGCCGCCGCGCGCGTCGCTCCCGCCTGCGGGCCGGGGGAGGACGGAACCGACGGCCCCGTTCGCGCGGCGCTGGCCTCCTCGCTGCCGTTCGCGCTGACGGCGGGGCAGGGCGACGTCGTCACGCGCATCGACGCGGACCTCGCGCGCACCCGGCCGATGAACCGCCTGCTGCAGGGCGAGGTCGGCTCCGGCAAGACCGTCGTCGCGGCGCTGGCGATGGCGCGTGTCGTCGACGCCGGCCGGCAGTGCGCGCTGCTCGCCCCGACGGAGGTCCTGGCCGCTCAGCACGCCCGGACCCTGCAGGCGATGTTCGACGCGGGGGGCTCCGGCGTCCGCGTCGACCTGCTCACGGGCTCCCTGCCCGCCGCGGAGCGCCGCGACGTACTGCTGGGGGCGGTGACCGGGGAGGCGGACGTGCTCGTCGGCACGCACGCGCTGCTGTCCGACGGGGTCGACTTCTTCGACCTCGGGCTCGTCGTCATCGACGAGCAGCACCGCTTCGGCGTGCGCCAGCGCGACCGGCTGCGCGACCGCGGCCGCGACGGCACGACCCCGCACGTGCTGGTCATGACCGCCACGCCCATCCCGCGAACCATCGCCATGACGTTCTTCGGCGACCTGGAGGTCTCGACGCTGCGGGAGCTGCCGGGCGGTCGCCGCGCCATCGCGACGTCGGTCGTGCCCACGCTCGAACGGC
>JAEWGK010000146.1 GCA_023388385.1 Actinomycetes bacterium
GCCCGGCGCGCCGCAGCCGATCCCGCCTCCTTCGCCGTGACGACGATGCGCCGACGCGCTCCGCGGTATGCGCCGCAGGACCACGCCGGCACCGGGCACGGCACGCGGGGCAGGACCCGCTCCGGCGCCGTCGACAGATCCGCGCGGCAGGCCGGGCAGGGCTCGTCCGCGCCGGGCCGGCCGCAGCCGGGGCACGAGCCGGGCACCAGCAGGTCCAGCAGCCGCCCCGGCACCAGCCGCCCCTACTCCGCGACGACGGGGTTGCCGCGGCCGTCGACGTGCGGGACGCCACCCCAGAACTGCTCCGAGCCCTCGGTGGAGACGAGCTCCATCAGGCCGTTGGCGTCGAGCGCGTAGACGCGGTTCGACGTCGCGGCGACCATCGAGATGGGGCTGGTGAGGTTCTGGCGCGACAGCGCGTAGTTCGTCACCCCGTCCGGGTGGACGCGCCACACCGGGGCGTCGGCGCTGACGGTGCCGACGATGATGGTGGTGTTCGGCGCCCACGCGATGGTCACCGGCCAGATGTTCTCGTTGCCGGGGTCCAGCTCCAGCTTGTTGGCGGCCGTGAGCTCCCACGGCCCGTCCTGCCGCTGGACGACGGTGGCGACGTAGAGGTCGGTGCCGACGATGAGCGCGGCGCGCGTGCCGGAGGGGTCGATGCGCAGCTCCACGATGCCGCGCTCGTCGTCGGCGACGGCGCCGGCGAGGTCCCCGGTCACCATGACCTGCTCCGCCGCCATGCCCTGCCCGTCGGACACCAGCCGCATGACGCGGTGGCCGTCGGCGACGGTCCACAGCGCCCGGGCGTCGGGCGACCACGTGGGCCGGGACAGGGACCCGGCGGTGAGCAGGACCTCGGGCCTGGCGCCGACGCGGCCTGCGACCAGGCGGTACGGGCCCGTGCCGTCGGCGGAGCGCTCGATGCCGGCGACGATCTCCTCGTTGGCCGAGTCCGTGCCGATGGCGGCCTGCAGCAGCACCGGCTGCGCCTGCGAGCCCCAGGTGCCGTCCATCGGAGCCACGCCGTCCTCCGTCACCGTGCCCAGCACGCCGTCGGACAGCACGCGCAGCGGGGCGCGGTCGGCGGGGCCGCGGCCCGGGTCGAGGATGCGGATGTCGTCGGTGTCCCGGGAGACCTGCACGTCGCCGTTGGGCATCAATGGCTCACGTCGGCCGTCGTTCTCCGTCTCGATGAACCAGGGGCCGCGCAGGCCCGCGTTGGTCAGCGTCCAGGTGATCTGCGCCGCGAGCATGACGCGGAGCCGCTCCGCCGTCGCGCCGTCGCCGAAGCGGGGGTCGCGGATCAGAATGCGGCGGCCGGGCAGGTCCGGCTCCTCCACCGACTCGAGGGTCGTGCCTGCGGACAGGACCGTGGAGACTCCCGGGTTCAGCTGCGTCGCCGGGCCCTGGCGCAGCAGGTCCAGCAGCACCTGGCCGGGGTCGGAGACGTCGCGGTAGATCCAGCGCCGGTCCGGGGTGAGGTGATTCGCGGTCGGGTCGACGAAGTAGAGGTTGCGCGGCGCGTAGTTGCGCAGCAGCGCCTCGTGGTCGATGACGACGCCCTGCATGGGCGTGTCCACCTGCCACTGGCCGGTCGCCGGGTCCTGGCGCATTGCGACGCGCTGCTCGTAGCCCCCGCCGTCGTCCGACGGGATCTGCGTGAAGGAGCCGCGGTCGTCGAGCGTGCCGGCGAAGTCGCCGCGGACGTCGAAGATGCGGCGGCCGTCGGCGTCCGTCCCCGCGGGGACGAAGTTGAACGAGCGGACGACGTAGAAGTGCCGCCCGGGGTTCCAGTCGGCCGCCGCGCCCGGGGTGAGGAAGGCCCGGGCCGCTGCGTGATCGTCGGCCGGGTGGGCGAGCGCCTCGTAGAAGTCGCGCAGCTCCAGATCCGCGCCGGCGTCCGGGTCGGGCGTCGGGATGTCGAGATTCTCCCGGCCCTGCTCGAACTGGCGGATCACCTGGGGCGAGGAATCGGAGGGCAGCGTCGTGCAGCCGGTGGCGCCGACGAGGACGGCGACGGCGGCTGCGGCGAGCAGCCGGCGCGTGCGGTTCATCGGCGCACCTCCAGGGGAAGCGGGGAGGACGGCAGCGGGCCGCCGGGCTCGACCGGCAGACGCAGCCGGAAGCAGGAGCCGACGCCGGGGGCGCCGGCCGCGTCGAGGCGCCCGCCGTGCAGCGTCGCGTCCTCGCGGGCGATGGCGAGGCCCAGGCCGGTGCCGCCGGTGCGCCGCTCGCGCGACGGGTCGGCGCGCCAGAAGCGCTGGAAGACCAGCTCCTCCTGGCCGGGGTTGAGGCCGACGCCGTGGTCGACGACGGTGACGGCGAGGACACCGCCCCCGGAGCGCAGCGTCACCTCGACCGGCTCGCCCTCGCTGTGATCGATGGCGTTGGCGATGAGGTTGCGCAGGATGCGCTCGACGCGGCGGGTGTCCAACTCCGCGACGACCGGCTCCTCCGGCACGTCGACGCGCAGCTCGACGTCCGCCTCCTCGGCGACGACGCGCAGCGGCGCGATGGCGGACTCGATGCAGCGCCGGGCGTCGACGCGCTCGGCCGACAGGTCGGCGACGCCGGCGTCGTGGCGGGAGATCTCCAGCAGGTCCGCCAGCAGCATCTCGAAGCGGTCCAGCTCGCCGATCATCAGCTCGCCGGCGCGCACGGCCGACGGGTCATCCGGGTCGATGGAGTCGGCCATGAGCTCGGCCGCCATCCGGACCGTCGTCAGCGGCGTGCGCAGCTCGTGCGAGACATCGGAGGTGAACTGGCGCTGGAGCGAGCCGTACTCCTCCAGCCTCCGGATCTGCTGGGACAGCGATTCCGCCATGTCGTTGAAGCTGATGGCCAACCGCGCCATCTCGTCGACGCCGTCGACCTCCATGCGCTCGCGCAGGTGCCCGGCGGAGAATCTCTCCGCCGTGCGCGCGGCGGCCTGGACGGGTCCCGTGACCTGCGCCGAGAAGAGCCACACGATGGCGGACAGGAGCAGCACGATGACGAGGGCAGCGGCGCCGACGAGGCCGCGGACGATGCCGAGCGTCGCCTCCTCGCCCGTCAGAGGCAGGACCAGATAGACCTGCAGGCCCGGCACCTCCGTCGAGGCCGGCGTGCCGATGACCAGCGCCGTGTACGTCCCGCCCTTGCCGTCGGGCATCGTCGCGTACTGGTAGCTGACCTGATCCTGGTCGACGTACTCCTTCAGCTGGGGCGGCACGACGGCGCCGGGCGGAGAGACGACGTCATTGCCGTCCTGGTCGCGGGCGACGAGGATCGCCTCGTAGACGATTCCCGTGCCGCCACCGGGCGCATTGCGGTCCGTCAACGCGTCCTGCGCGATGTTGAGCCGCGCCTGGAGCCCGTCCGCGTCCGCTGCGGCGATGCGCTGCTCGACGACGAGGCGGGCGCGGTCTATCTCCTCGTCGGCGACTGTGTACTTCGCCTCCAGGAGACGCTGCGCCACGAGCGAGACGAGCAGGAAGCCGAGCACGCCAATCACCAGCCCCGACACGACCAGCACGGACGTGACGACGCGCACCTGCAGCGAGGTCCGCCACTTGTAGGAGACTGCGTCGGCGACGTCGGTCACGCCGTCGCGCACGCTCCGCAGGAGGGAGGCCACCGGGGCGCTACTCGCCGGTCTTGTAGCCGACGCCACGGACGGTGAGGACGATGCGGGGGTTCTCCGGGTCCTGCTCGATCTTGGCGCGCAGGCGCTGGACGTGGACGTTCACCAGGCGGGTGTCCGAGGAGTGGCGGTAACCCCACACCTGCTCCAGGAGCTCCTCCCGGCTGAAGACCTGGCGCGGCTTGGACGCGAGGGTGCGCAGGAGGTCGAACTCGAGCGGGGTCAGCGCGATCTCCTCGCCCCCGCGGGTCACGGTGTGGCCCGGCACGTCGATGACCAGATCGCCGACGTGGATCTCCTCCCCCGGACCCTCGTCACGGGCGCGCAGGCGCGCGCGGACGCGCGCGACCAGCTCCTTCGGCTTGAAGGGCTTGGTGACGTAGTCGTCGGCGCCCGACTCCAGGCCCAGGACGACGTCGACGGTGTCGGTCTTGGCGGTGAGCATGATGATCGGCGTCGAGGACGTCTTGCGGACGGTGCGGCACACGTCGATGCCGCCCATGTCGGGGAGCATGAGGTCCAGGAGGATCAGATCCGGGGCCTCCCGGGTGACGGCGGAGACGGCCGCCAGGCCGTCGCCGACGGAGAGGACGTCGAAGCCCTCCCGCTCCAGGACCATCTTCAGCATCTCGGCGATCGCCGGGTCGTCGTCGACGACGAGAATCTTCGCGCTCATGCCGCCCATCCTATCGGCCCGCCCCGCCCGCGCCGCGCTACCATGGCCGTTGATCAACGTTCAGGAGGTGACGGTCGTGTACAGCGTCCGCATGCGGGCAGCCCGGGAGGACCGCCACATCTCCGGCGCCGAGCGCATCGTCGCCGATCCCGCCGATGTCCCCGCCGTCGTCTCGGCCTTCGCGTCGCGGGCGCTCGGCCATCCCAAGGGAAGCCCCGCCGAGATCCACCTGACGGTGGAGGAGCTCGCCGAGGAGCCGCTGCGGCTGCCGTCGCTCGTCCGCGAGGACGCGGGCACCACCTCCCCCGCCGGGGCCGCCGCGGCCGCCGCCCGGCTGCTCGGCGAGGCCGGCATCGACGCCGCGGAGGTCTGGCGGCTGCTCACGGGGGTCGCGGGCATGCGGGGTGCGATGATCGTCGACAGGCGGGGCCGCAGGCTGGAGCCGGATCGGGACCGCGGGGTGCGGGTCAGCGCCCTCGACGCCGAGGGCGTCCCGCCCGAGGTGAAGGACCACCGGCGCGAGGCGCTGACGCTGGCGACGAAGGTCCAGGCCTGCCCCGGCGTGCTCGCCGAGGCGTGCATCAGCGACGACCCGGACTACGTCCACGGCTACGTCACCGTCGCGGGGCGCTACGTCGCGCTGCACCACGTCAAGGAGGCCGGCGCGATGGTCGGGGCCGAGCAGATGGGCGCCCGCGTCATCGTCGTCGACGACGGCGCGGATCTCCCCGCCCTCATCGCGTGGCTGGAGGACCGCCCCGTCATCGTATCGGGGCTCTAGCGCGCGGACGCCGGGGCCGGACGTCCCGGGGGATCAGCGGCCCGGCGGCGCGACGAGCGCGCCGACGACGCGGCGGGCGGACTCCGCCGGGGAGGCGCCGGCCGCGACGACGGTCCACGGGCCGCCGAAGGAGCGCTCCGCCAGCCGCGAGTACGCGTCCGCGGTGGCGGCCTGGAGCCCCGCGTCGCGCTCGTAGCGGTCGCGGGTCCGGGACGCGTCGGCCATCTCGCGGGAGGCGGCGCGGCCCGCCGCCAGCTGTGGCGTGGCCTCGAGGTACACGGTCAGGTCGGGGCGGGGCAGGCCGAAGCGGCCGAACTCGAGCTCCTCCAGCCACGTCACCACGGCCTCGTCGCCGGTGCGCGCCCACGTGTAGGCGGCGTTCGACGCCACCCAGCGATCGAGCAGCAGCACGTCAGTGGACGCCTCCAGGCGCTCCAGCTCCGGCAGCCGGTCATGGCGGTCCGCGGCGAACAGGACCGCCATCGCCCACGCCGAGTCGGCGACGTCGCCGAGCCTGCCGTGCAGCGCGTCGTCGGCGAGATCCGCGAACACGGTCTCCCCGTAGGCGGGGAAGGCGGCACGGGCCACGGTGCGGCCGGAGGCGGCCAGCAGATCGGCGACGGCGCCGGCCAGCGTGTTCTTGCCGGCGCCGTCGATGCCCTCGATGGCAAGGATCATGCCCGCGTCCTAGTAGCGGTAGTGCTCGGGCTTGAACGGGCCGTTGACGTCGACGCCGATGTACTCGGCCTGCTCCTTCGACAGGGTCGTGAGCGTGCCGTCGAGGGCCTCGACGTGGATGCGGGCGACCTTCTCGTCGAGCATCTTCGGCAGGCGGTGGACCTCCGTGCCGTACTCCTCGGAGCGCTGGAACAGCTCGATCTGGGCGATCGTCTGGTCGGCGAAGGACGTCGACATGACGAAGGACGGATGGCCCGTGGCGTTGCCCAGGTTCAGCAGGCGCCCCTCGGACAGCACGATGAGGCTCCGCACCTCGCCGTCGGCGTGCGGGAAGCGGTACTCGGCGACCTGCGGCTTGATCTCGATGCGCTCGACGTCGTCGCGGTGGTGCAGCGAGTGCATGTCGATCTCGTTGTCGAAATGGCCGATGTTGCCCAGCACCGCATGATCCTTCATCAGCTGCATCTGCTCGTAGCTGATGATGCCCATGTTGCCGGTGGCGGTGATGACGATGTCGGCGTCGGCGATCGCGTCGTCGACCGTGACGACGGGGAAACCGTCCATCAGGGCCTGGAGGGCGTTGATCGGGTCGACCTCCGTGACGCGCACGCGCGCGCCCTGGCCCGCCATCGCCTCGGCGCAGCCCTTGCCGACGTCGCCGTAGCCGCAGATGAGGACGCTCTTGCCGCCGATGAGCATGTCCGTGCCGCGGTTGATGCCGTCGATGAGACTGTGGCGGGTGCCGTACTTGTTGTCGAACTTCGACTTCGTGACGGCATCGTTGACGTTCATCGCCGGGAACGGCAGGACGCCCTCCTCCGCGAAGTGGTACAGGCGGTGGACGCCGGTGGTGGTCTCCTCCGTGACGCCGCGGACCTCCTCGGCGATGCGGGACCAGATGCCCGGGCGCTCCTCCGCCACGCGGCGGAGCATGTCCAGGAACGCGACGTACTCGTCGGAATCGTCGTCCTCGGCCGGCGGGACGACGCCGGCCTCCTCGAACTGACGGCCGCGGATGACCGCCATCGTGGCGTCGCCGCCGTCGTCGAGGATCATGTTCGGCAGGCGATCGCCCCAGTCGAAGACGCGCTCGAGGCACCACCAGTACTCCTCGAGGGTCTCGCCCTTCCACGCGAAGACCGGGACGCCCTTCGGCTCCTCCGGGGTGCCGTCGCCGACGACGACGGCCGCCGCGGCCTCGTCCTGCGTCGAGTAGATGTTGCAGGATGCCCAGCGAACCTCGGCCCCGAGGGCGACGAGGGTCTCGATGAGGACGGCCGTCTGGACCGTCATGTGGATGGAGCCTGCGATGCGGGCGCCGGCCAGCGGCTGTTCCTCGCGGTACTCCTCGCGCAGCGCCATCAAACCCGGCATCTCGTGCTCGGCGAGGCGGATCTGGTGGCGGCCGGAGGCCGCGAGTGACGGGTCGGCGATGCGGTATTCGAACATGCGGTTCCTTTCTCGGTGTGCGCCGTGTCCGGCCGGCTCCCCGGAGGCCCGCGGCGGTGCGCCGCGGACCGGCCCCGACGGGACCCGGCATGTCGGCCAGGCTAGTTCACGGCCTCGGCGAATTCCCCGGCGGCCTCCGCGTCCTCGTCGGGCAGGTCGCCGATGAGCGCCTCGAAGGCCTCCGCGGCCGCCTCCCTCAGATCCTCGGGGCAGAAGCCGATTCCGGCGCGGATGAACGGGTGGTCGTCGATGACGTCGGTCGCGGAGAACGGGGCGCCGCACCAGATGGCGGCGACGGTGGCTGCGGCCAGTCCCGCGTCGGCCTCGTCCGGGTCCGCGCCGCCGGCGCTGGCGCCGAGCCGGCACGCCCCGGCGAGGGACGCGGCCTGCTCCCCCGGATCGTCGATGGCGCCTACCTCCTCGAGGAGGTCGGCTGCCGCCGGGGCGGCGAAGATGGTCGAATCCCAGGTCGTCATGTCGTCGTTGTACACCGGACGGGGCCGATCGCGCAGCACGGCACGTCACGCAGGACCTGCAGAATCCGCCGGTCGTCTGCTAGGTTTACGTCAACGTGACCTGCCCGTGACGGAAGCGCCGGCGGGTTCGCCGAGGAAAGGAGGCGTCATGAAGCGCTCGACGATCACAGGCGCCGGTGCCGCCCTGGCCCTCGCGGCCGCCCTGAGCACGGCATGCGCGACGACGACCGGCGCCACCGGCCCCGCGGAGCCGACCTCCGCGGGCTCCGCCCGCGAGGAGGCCGCCCCGCCGCCGGTCAGCGTCGAGGACATCGATCTGGACGCCGCCCAGCCCGAGGTCCGGGAGCACGGCACCGTCCGGCCCGACGCCGACGGCTCCGCGCCCCGCGATCCGTACGCACCCCCGCTGGCCGTGCTGCCGGAACCCGAGCACCGGACGCCCGGCGGCGGGACGTCCGACGCCGGCGAGACCGATCACGGCACCGATTCCGACGAGGCCGGCCACGGCACTGGCACTGGCGCCGGCACAGACGCGGACGACGGCGGCCGCGCCCCGTCGGCCCCGTCCACGCCGGAGGACGACGGGAAGATCCCGTCCCCGCTCCCGTTGCCCTCCCCGGGCGACGGCCCCTGGTCCACGCTGCCGACGCTGCCGAAGCCCGAGGACCCGATGCCCCTGCTGCCGCCGGATGACACGCACTCCATCACGATTCCGGGCAGCGCGGACGACGCCGCGGCCCAGGATTCCGGGACGACCGCCCCGGAGACCTCCGGCGCGACCGAGCCGCGCGACGACTCCGGCACGTCCACGGCCACCCCGTCCACGCCGCAGCCGCGTTCGGCGCAGTCCTCCCCGTCCGACGACCCGGCCCCGTCCGACGACCCGGCCCCGGCCGGCGGCCCCTCCCGCTCCGGGGACTAGCCGGACGGCCGTCCCGTTGTCGCCGCGAAGACCGTGGCGCCGGCGTCCCCGGCGACGACCTGGGG
>JAEWGK010000182.1 GCA_023388385.1 Actinomycetes bacterium
GGCGTGTCGGGGCCGCGGTGGCGCAGCACGATGTCACGCATGAGCCCGACCTGGTGGCGCCGCGACTTCGACGCCGGGTTGTAGACGGCGAAGGCCATGTCGGCGGCGGCGACGGCCTCCACGCGGCGTTCGATGACATCCCACGATTTCAGCCGGTCGGACAGCGAGAGCATGGCGAAGTCGTGGCCCAGCGGCGCACCGACCCGGCTCGCGACCGCCTGCGCGGCGGTCATGCCCGGCACGACGCGGACGGGCACGTCACGCCAGGTGTCGTCGTCGGCGACCTCGAGCACCGCGGCGGCCATCGCGAAGACCCCCGCATCGCCGGAGCTCACGACGGCCACCCGTCGGCCGCGCGCCGCGAGATCGAGGGCCATGGCCGCCCGCTCGGCCTCCACGCGGTTGTCGGAGGCGTGGCGGCGCAGCCCCGGCCGCTCCGGCACCCGGCGCACGTACGTGGAGTACCCGACGACATCGGTGGCCCGCGCGAGCTCCACGGTGGCCTCGGGGGTCATCCAGCGCGACGGGCCGGGGCCGAGGCCGACGACGACGACCTCGCCCGCGGCATCCTCGGAACCCACGGACACCGCGGTGGGGGAGCCGGATTGCCCGGCCTCGGCGCGCACCTCCGGATACCCGCGCGCGGAGGTGCCGACGACGGCGACGGCGAAGTACGGAACCTCGTCGGCGGCGACCGCGGACAGCGGACGGGTCCAGCCGCCGTCGAGCGTGGCCCGGGCGACGACGACCGCCCGGTCGAGCTTCCCGGCTGCGGCGAGTGCCGCCCGGACCTCCTCGACGTGGCCGCCGAGCTTCATGACGACCAGGCAGTCGGCGGTCGCCGCGGCCGCGGCCAGGCGCGCGGGGTCGGCGGTGGCGGGCAGGACGGTGAGGATCTCGGGGCCCTCGGCCAGCGGATGCCCCGCCTCGCAGGCGGCGGCGGTGACGGAGGTGACGCCGGGGATGAGCTCCGCCGGGAAATCCCCCGCGAGCGCACGATGGAGGTGCTGGCAGGAGCTGTAGAGCATCGGGTCGCCGAGCGAGGCGACGGCCACCGAGCGTCCGGCCCGCAGGTGGGCGGCGAGGCGCGCGACGGCCTCGGCGTAGAAGGCGCCCATGCGCTCGGCGTAGTCGGCGCCGCCGCCGACGGTGACGGGATAGACGAGCAGCTCCTCGGTCTTGGCGGACCAGTCGATGTCCAGCCCCGCCATGATGGTCCGCGCCGTCGACCGGCCGCGGGGGGAGGCGTGGTAGGCGATGACGTCGGCGGCGCGGAGGACCTGCGCGCCGCGCAGCGTCACCAGGCCCGGGTCGCCGGGGCCGAGGCCCACGCCGTAGAGGGTGCCGGGGGCGGTGGCGGAGCCGGCGGGCTCTCCTGCGGCGGGGGCGGTGGTCGCGTCGGTCACAGGATCTCCTCCTCGCGGGCCAGGGCGTTGATGGCCGCCACGGTGATGGCGGAGCCGCCGCGGCGGCCGAGCACGGTGACGTACTCCAGTCCGAGCTCGCCGGCGGCGTCGACGACCTCCTGCTTCGACTCGGCGGCTCCGACGAAGCCGACCGGCAGCGCGAGGATCGCGGCGGGCCTGGCAAGGTGGCCGTCACGGATGCCGTCGAGCAGGTGGAACAACGCGGTCGGGGCATTGCCGACGGCGACGACCGCACCGTCCAGGCGGTCCGCCCACAGTTCGACGGACGCGGCGGTGCGGGTGGTGCCGAGCTGCCCCGCCAGATCCGCGGTGCGGGGATCGGACAGCGTGCAGACGACGTCGTTGCCGGCGGGCAGGCGGCGGCGCGTGACGCCGGTGGCGACCATGGAGACGTCGGCGAGGATCGGCGCGCCCGCGCGCAGGGCCCCGCGGGCGGCGGCGACGGCGCCGTCGCTGAAGCGGATGTCGCGAGCGAGGTCCACGTCGCCGGCGGCGTGGATCATCCGCACCGCCACGACCTCCTGCTCGGGGGTGAAGGCGGAGAGATCCGACTCCTCCCGGATCATGGCGAAGGAGCGGCGGTAGATCTCCGCACCGTCGGTGATGTAGTCGTGCCCGGGGCGTGGTCCGTTCATGCCGATGACGCTACCGCCACGGGTGCCCGGCGCGGCGTGGGGGCGCGCTGGGGTGGTCTGCGCGCACGAGGCGGCGCAGCCCGCGCCCCGGCGCACGCGGCGTCAGCGGGCGGCGGTCTCCGGCTCGCGTGCGGTGACCTCGTACTCCCCGTCGCCGGTGGCCAGGTACTCCACGTGACCGGTCTTCGGGGCACCGCAGCGGCGCTCGCAGCCGGTGAAGTGGACGCGCCCGTCGGGCAGTCGGCCGGAGGCGATACCGTGGGACGCGTCGCCGCGCGTGTCCGACAGGGACTTCGCGCAGCCCGGCAGGCCCGTGCAGGCGGTGACGCGCAGCCACGTGGAGTTCGCGTCGAAGACCAGACCGTTCGGCGCCATGACGCGGACGACCTGCTCCGCGATGACCTCCTCCAGGTCGGTGAGCACCAGCGAGTACCACGGTGTCACGTGGACCGGGCAGGTCAGGTGCGCGATGGCGCGGGCCAGCCGGCCGGGCAGCACCCCGAAGCGCAGGCCCGCGGCCAGGGCGACGTTGCCGTCTGGCTGGTCGATCCAGCCGATCGGGGGAGCGGCTTCGCCAGTCTGCCCCTCGGGGACGGAGCCAGGCTCGCCGCGCTCGCGTCCCGGCCCGTCCGCGACGGCCGCGACGACGTCGTCGGCCTTGCCCGCCTCGCCGATGCGCCAGGCGGTGCCGCGCATGGACTCCCACGCCGACGCCGCGTCGGCGAC
>JAEWGK010000210.1 GCA_023388385.1 Actinomycetes bacterium
GGGGGGGGGGGGGGGGCCTGGGGGGGGGTTGGGGGGGCCGGCGCCCGCCATATCACACGTGGGCAACCGTATCGGGGTGGACCCCCCGAAACAAATCAGGGCAGCTGACGGAGGGTGTCGCCCATGATCCGGTGGGCGCCGGCCTCCAGCAGCCGGCGGGCGACGAGGCGCCCCAGCTCCTCCGCCTGTGCGGGGTCGCCGGCGGCGGTGCGGACCAGCCGCTCGGAGCCGTCGAGGGCGAAGACGCCCGCGGTGAGCTCCAGCTCCCCGTCCTCGCCGATGACGGAGTGGGCTCCGACCGGGGCGGTGCATCCGGCCTGCAGCTCCGCGAGCACGGCGCGCTCGGCGATGGCGCGGGCGCGGGTCTCCGCGTCGTCGAGGCGGCGCAGCGCCATCACCGTCTCGGTGTCGTCCGCGCGGCACTCGACCGCGAGAGCGCCCTGGGCCGGGGCGGGCATGAGCACGTCGACGGGCAGCGATTCGGTGGCGCGGCCGGCACGGCCGGTGCGCTCCAGGCCGGCGCGGGCCAGGATGACGGCGTCGAGGTCCTCCTCCACGCGGCCCATGCGGGTCTCGATGTTGCCGCGCAGCGGGCGAATGTCCAGGTCCGGGCGCAGGGCGCGGAGCTGGGAGACGCGGCGCGGGGCGGAGGTGCCGACGGCCGCGCCTTCCGGCAGGTCCGCGAGGGCGACGCGGCCACGGGAGACCAGCGTCTCGCGGGCGTCGGCGCGCGGCGGCACCGCGGCGACCTCCAGTCCCGGGTCCGGCGCGGTCGGCAGGTCCTTGAAGGAGTGGACCGCGACGTCGATCTCGCCTGCATGCAGGGCGTCGCGCAGCGCGTTGGTGAACACGCCGACGCCGATCTTCTCCACCGGGTCGTGCCGGTTGACGTCGCCCTGCGTGCGGATGACGACGAGCTCCGCCGGTCGCCCGTTGCGGACGAGCGCGTCGCGGACGGTGCCCGACTGCGTCATGGCCAGCTCGGAGCCCCTGGTGCCGATGCGCAGCACCCTCTCGTCGTCACGCTCGCTCATGCCCGTCGCCCTCCTTTGCCGCGGCTCATCGCCGGCCCGGCCAGGTGGCCGAGCATGTGGCCCATCCTATCGCCGACCATGAGGTCGGTGGGGATGTCCGTGTCGGAGTACAGGCCCTCCGCCGCATCGAGCGGCAGGTCGAACAGGCGCTGGAGCGCCAGCGCGTACGAGGTGCCCCCGGCCTCGCCGGACAGCTTCTTCACCTGCACGGTCGGCGCGTGCAGGAGCTTGTCGACGACCCGCTGGACGGCGCGGGCGACCTCCGAGCGCTCGCGCTCGGTCAGGCCCGGGGTCTTGGCCTCCAGGCGCATGAGCTCCGCGGCGACGACCTCGCCCGCGCGCTCGCGCAGGGCCTTGACCGTCGGGGCGACCTCGAGGGCGCGCTGGGCGGCGAGGTATGCGTCGAGCTCCTCGCGGACGATGGCGGCGGCGCGGGCCCGGTCCGGCTCCCCCACGCCGTCGGCGCCGGAGAGCTGCAGGTGCTCGATGTCGAACAGGCCGACGCCCGGCACCTCGCCGACGCCGTCCTCGACGTCGCGAGGCATGGACAGGTCGGCGATGGCCAGGGGGCGGTGCGGGCGCTCCGCGACGGCGGCGCGGACGACGGCCGCGGCGACGACCGGGGTGACGGAGCCGGTGGCGGTGACCAGCACATCGGCCTCCGGCAGCACGGCGGCGTAGTCCGACAGCGCGATGCCGGTGGCGGGCACGCCCGCCTCGATGGCGTGGGCCGCGAGGTTCTCCGCGCGGTCGACGCTGCGGTTGGCCACGATGATGCGGTCGACGCCCATGCGGCCCAGGTGCGTGGCGGCCAGGGAGCTCATCGCGCCGGCGCCGAGCACCAGGGCGGTGCGCCCGGCAAAGCCGCGGCCCGACTCCGGGTCGTATGCCGGGTCCAGGTACCGGCCGGCCTCGTCGAGGGCGACGGACACCATGGACGCGCCGGCCTCGTCGATGCCGGTCTCCGAGTGGACGCGCTTGCCGGCGTGGAGGGCCTTCTGGGCGAGCTCGTGGATGGTGCGCCCGGCGGCGCCGAGCGCGTCGGCCTCCTGGTAGGAGGCGCGGATCTGGCCGAGGATCTGCTGCTCGCCGACGACCATGGAGTCCAGGCCCGCGGCGACCTGCAGCATGTGCTCCGCCGCGCCCTCCGCGTAGCGGACATAGAGGTGCGGGGTGAGATCGTCGAGGTCCAATCCGGTGCGATCGACGATCTCGCGCAGCACCGCGCCGAGGCCGGCGTGGAAGCCGCGCACGGAGGCGTAGTACTCCACGCGGTTGCACGTGGACACCAGCATCGCCTCGGTCACCGCGTCCTCCGCCAGCAGGGCCGACAGGACCTTCGGCCGATCGGCCTCCGCCACCGTCACCCGCTCGAGCACGGGCACCGGCGCGGACCGATGGGACATCCCCACCAACAACACGCTCACGGGACCATCACCGCCGACAGGACCTCCTCCACGGGCGCGCACCACCGTCACCGGCACCCGCCATTCACATACGCCCCACGGTACTTCCGCGCGGTGACAACCTTCAAACACGGTTGACCACGGTCATTCCGGTAAGTGCCGCCTAACTCGCCGCGGCGCGCAGCGCCTCCTCGAGTTCGTCGTCGTCGATCTCCCAGCACGCGATCTCCTCGCCATCGACGAGGACGACGGGCACGCGGTCGCCGAATTCCACGGCGTCGGAGCCGTCGCCGGCGTCGACGTCGACGACCTCCACCGCCGCGCCCCACCGCGCCGCGACGGGGCGGATCTGCGCCTCCACCCGTGCGCACGATCCGCAGCCTTCCCGAACCATGAGCGTCACCGCGGCCATCGTCTCCCCTTCCCGCGCACCGGCGCGCGGGAGTCCGCCCGCGCACCTACGATTATCCGGCGCCTACGATTATCGCCGTAGGCCCCGCCCGCCCGAAAGGAGCGCCGTGCCCCTGCCAGATCACGGACGCCAGCCCGTCCAGCCCGCCGACGTCCTCGCCGACCTGCTGCCGTCGCATGGCGCGGTGCGCAACTTCCTGGAGAACGTCGCCCTGCGCCCCGTCGACGACGCCAGCCAACGCGCCGCCGGCGACGCCGCCGCGCTCGCCGCACTCGCCCAGCTGTACGACGTCGGGGACGAGGAACTCATCGCGGGCTTCCGCTCCGTCCGCGGGGCGCACGACGCGGCCGGCGGATCCTTCGCCGCGATCCCGGACCCGGAGGTCCCCTCCGACACCGGCGCCGCGGCGTTCTTCGACGTCGACAACACGCTCATCCAGGGCGCGTCCATCGTCCTGTTCGGCCTCGGACTGGCCAAGCGCGGCTTCTTCAACCGGGGCGACCTGGCGTCGATGGCGTGGAAGCAGCTGAAGTTCCGCGTCTCCGGGGCGGAGAACCTCGCCGACGTCGCCGCCGGCCGCGAGCAGGCGCTGGAGCTGGTGCGGGGCCAGCGGGTGGACGACATCGTCGCACTGGCGGAGGACATCTTCGACGACACCATCGGCGACCGCATCTACTCCGAGACCCGCGAGCTGGCCGAGCTGCACCTGGAGGCCGGCCAGGAGGTCTGGCTGGTCACCGCCACCCCGGTGCAGCTGGCGCAGGTCATCGCCCGCCGACTGGACTTCACCGGGGCACTGGGCACCGTCGCGGAGGTCGAGGACGGCGTGTTCACCGGCCGGCTGGTCGGCGACATCCTCCACGGCCCGGGCAAGAAGCACGCCGTCGCGGCGCTCGCCGCCTCCCGCGAGCTGGATCTGGCCCGCTGCACGGCGTACTCCGACTCCTCCAACGACGTGCCCATGCTGTCGATGGTCGGCTCCGCCGTCGCCGTCAACCCGGACCGGCGGCTGCACCGCGTCGCACTCGAGCGCGGCTGGCCCGTCCGCGACTACCGGCCGCTGCGCCGGGCCAGCATCCGCGCGGTGCGGTGGGGCCTGCGCGGCGCCGGCATCGCCGGGG
>JAEWGK010000152.1 GCA_023388385.1 Actinomycetes bacterium
TTACGGAGCACGCCATGCGCGCCTGCGACGTCCGAGTGCGGATCCCCATGTCCCCGGGCACGGACTCGCTCAACGTGGCGACGGCCGCCGCCATCGGGTTCTACGAGCGTCTGCGGGTGCTGTCGAACCGGGCGTAGGCCGGGCGGGCCCGGGGCGCCGCCTGGGGCCGGGGTGCCGCGGGCTCAGGAGCGCAGGCGGCGGTCGACGGCGTCCCGGAGGCTGCGGAAGCCCCGGCCCGCGACCCGCCCGGCTGCCTTCGCGCCCGACCACGCCCTGCGGCCCAGCTCCAGGGCGCGTTCGGCGGGGGCGACGGGATCCTCCGCCGACAGATCCTCGTAGTCGTCGTAGCCCGCGGGAGGGCCGGCGGGGGAGGACTCGTCGCGCCGGCCCGGCGGGCGGCCCGACGGGGCCGTCCGGGCGGCGGGCCGCCCGTCGACGGCGAACGCCGCCACGGGGACGTCGGGCCCCTCGCCGTGCGGGTCGAAGCCGAGCCATCCGGCCACGGCGGCTTCGGCGAGCTCGGCTGGGACGAACGGCAGCTCCACCCCGCGGCCGTAGATGGTGGGGGGACGGGGATCGTCGTCACGCGAAGGGCGGTGCTCGCCGGCCCAGTACGGGCGCTCGGCGGGGGCGGGAAGGCCCTCGTCCTGGAGGATCTTGTCCGGCATCGCCGCGAAGGCCCGGCGCAGCTCCCCGCCGGACCAGTGTGCGAAGGCGCCGAAGCCGGTGGCGTCGACCGCGCTGACGTAGACGTCGTCGGCGGCGATGCCCGCGGAGTAGCGCGGCGAGAGGTCGGTCGGCAGGGTGAACCCGTCGATGACCGTCTGGACCACCGCCAGGCCCGGGTAGCCGCCGATGTAGAACTCGCCGGGTCCGGCCTCCGTCGAACGGTTCAGCGGGAAGTCCGCGAAGGGATCCGCCGGCAGCGACGGGTCGAACTGCGCGAGGTACTTGCGGCCGAAGCCGCGGTCCGGCCCCGGCTCCGAGCGCAGCACGGCGGCGGGGTCGGGGGAGGAGCAGAACCAGAACGTGACGACGGCCCTGCGCGCCGGCACGGCCGCTCCGGCGTCGGAGTCCTTCGCGGCGTCGCCGTCGTCGGCGGGACGCGGGGCATCGGTCATGTCGGGGGCTCCCCTCGGTACGTCGGTACGTCTATCGGCGGGCACCGGGCGCACCGCGCGCCGGCGCCCGAGTCACTTCCGGTCGGTGGGCCGGACGCCCAGCAGCACGTCCTCCCAGGACGGCATCACGGTCTTGCGGCGTCGGCGGCGCTGCGTGTCGTCGTCCGGGTGCCGGAGGAACTCCTCGGGCACCTCGTCGTCCTCCGGCTCGTCGGCGGCCTCGTCGCGGCGGGCGCCGAACGGCGTGGCACGGGCGTAGTCCGGGTCGACGAGCTCCGCGGCCAGGGTGTTGCGGGACACGGAGGTGGACTCGCCGGCCGACGCCGGGTGGAAGCTCCACTCCGCGACGTTGTCGGACATGCCGACGGACCACGCGACGGAGACGATCCACTGGCCGGCCGGATCGCGGCGGGCGTCCCAGCGGGCGTCCTCCGGATCCAGGTCGCGCGCGGCGAATGCGGTGGCGACGACCTCCGCGAGCGTCAGCGGCGCGGGGCCATCCGAGCGCTGCGGGTGGGAGGCGCGGCCGAGCTCGGCGATGCGGTGGCGCTCGCCCAGGACCGGCCAGGCGAACGGCTCGACGTGGCGGCGCTCCATGCCCGTCTCATCCATGATGTCCTGGATGGAAGCGCCGGCGCGGACGCGGTCCTGGATCTGGCGGGGGCGCAGGCGCCGAGGCCGCCGATCCGCGTCGCCGTCGGATGCGGCCGGGGTGGGGGCGGCGGCCGCGTGGTCGCCTCCGTCGGCGTCTCCGGCGGCCGGGGCCGCGGCGACCGGGGCCGCGGCGACCGCGTCGCCGGAATCCGCGGGGCTGTCGCCGGAGTCTCCCGGGTCCTCGGGGGCCCCGTCCCGTGCGACGGAGACCGCCCCTCGGAGGGCGTCGTCGACGGCCACGCGGAAGCGCTCCCCGTCGCCGTCGCCGACGGCGGCGAAGATCAGCTCGCCGTCGCCGCCCGCGCCCGGGATGAACTCCAGCTCGCGCATCGCGTGCCCTCCTGTGCCTTCGACGTGGACGATGTATTCCCCAATGCTAAACGACGCGGCCCCCGCACGGTCCGCATCCACGGGGATGCGGCGTGTGCGGGGACCGCGTGCCGGGCAGCCGGTCCGCCGGTCGTGCGGGGTGCCGGATGCGGCGTGCCCCGGGGCTACTTGGCGGCGTGGCCGTTGTCGAGGATCCAGGAGATGGCGCCGGTCAGCTTGCGCACGTCGTCCGGATCGATGGCCGGGAACATGCCGATGCGCAGCTGGTTGCGGCCGAGCTTGCGGTACGGCTCGGTGTCCAGGATGCCGTTGGCGCGCAGGATCTTCGCGATGGCGGCGGCGTCGACGTCGTCGGCGAAGTCGATCGTGCCGACGACGAGGGAGCGCTTCGCCGGGTCGGAGACGAACGGGGTGGCCTCCGGGCGGGCGTCGGCCCACTCGTACAGGGCCGAGGAGGACTCGGTGGTGCGGGCCACCATGCCGTCGAGGCCGCCGTTGGCGTTCATCCACTTCACCTGGTCGTCGAGCATGAGCAGAGTGCCGACGGCCGGGGTGTTGTAGGTCTGGTTCTTGCGGGAGTTGTCGACCGCGGTCTGCAGGTCGAGGAACGCCGGGATGAAGCGGTTCTCGTCGGCCTTCAGCTTGGCGATGCGCTCGATGGCCGCCGGGCTCATCGCGGCGAGCCACAGGCCGCCGTCCGAGGCGAAGCACTTCTGCGGGGAGAAGTAGTAGACGTCCGCCTGGGACATGTCGACCGGCAGACCGCCGGCGCCGGAGGTGGCGTCGATGGCGATGAGCTGGCCTTCGGAGCCCTCGGGGCGGACGACGGGGACCATCGCGCCGGTGGAGGTCTCGTTGTGGGCCCAGCCGATGAGGTCGACCTCGTCGCCGCCGGCGACGGGCTCCGGGGCATCGCCCGGCTCGGCCTCGATGATCTGCGGGGCCTTCAGCCACGGGGCCATCTTGGAGGCCTTGGCGAACTTCGAGGAGAACTCGCCGTAGGACAGGTGGGCGGAGCGACGCTCGATGAGGCCGAAGGTTGCGGCGTCCCAGAAGGCGGTGGCGCCTCCGAGGGACAGGACGATCTCGTAGCCGTCCGGCAGGGAGAAGAGGTCGGAGAGGCCCTCGCGGACCGAACCGACGACGTTCTTCACGGCGGCCTGGCGGTGGGACGTGCCGATCACGGTCTCGGCGCCGTCGACGACGGCCTGGATCTGGGAGGGGCGGACCTTCGACGGGCCGCAGCCGAAGCGGCCGTCGCCGGGGAGGAATTCAGCGGGGAGGGTCGGGAACTCGGCGCTCATGTTGAGGTGCGCAACCTTTCGGGCAAGCGAACAGGGGCTGGCCCCACTCTATCGGCCCGCCCGCGCCTGCCGCCCCCGGGGCCCGCCCCCGGCCCGGACGCGTGACTCACCGGCCGGTCGTGATGCGGGTGCGGCCACCATGCGGCGTTCGGCATACTCGAAAAAACTTCGCAAAGTTTGCAAATTGGCGCCGTCGGCAAGCGTTGGTTGTTGCGGGGCCGTGGCGCCTCCCGTTCCCGTCCGTCCCGGTCACGGGCTCGCGGGCCCCGTCCCGCGCACCCGATCCGGCCTGCGGTGGACGGGCGGGTGTAGTGCGGGGGCTCCCCCGTCGGGCCCGTCCCAACGATGGCCGGATGGCATCCGGTTTCCCGCGTGGCGGTATTGTTACCTGCATAAACGGACCCTTTGCACGGTTTTCGGGGCCGGGCGTACGGCGACGGGGCGACGTCCGCCCGACTCCGCCGTCGGCGGCCCTGTTGCCTGCCTCACATTCTTTGCTAACGTGTGCCTCAATCCACTGCTGGCGGCCGGTTCGCCCCGGCCGGACCCGAGCGCGACGCGCGCCCCGCACCCGAGGGCGCTGCGCGAAGGTCGCTGTCCCGGCGCGTGATCGCGTACCGGTATAGCGTGGGCCGTGGTCGGCGACACCGCCGCAGATCCGGTTGCCCCGCGGCCGGACGGTCTGAACGACGACAATTCAGCGAAAGGGAAGTTGTGGCTACTGAGAACGACAAGGCCGTGCTCCACTACCCCGGTGGCGAGTTCGAGATGGACATCGTCAAGGCCACCGAGGGCAACGACGGTATCTTCCTGGGCAAGCTGCTCCAGGAGACGGGTCTGACCACCTTCGACCCGGGCTACACCGCCACCGGTTCCACCGAGTCCAAGATCACCTACATCGACGGCGGCAACGGCATCCTGCGCCACCGTGGCTACTCCATCGAGGACCTGGCGGAGAACGCCACCTTCAACGAGGTCTCCTTCCTCCTCATCAGGGGCCACCTGCCGACCCAGCAGGAGCTCGAGGACTTCAATTACGAGATCCGCCACCACACCCTGCTGGACGAGGACTTCAAGCGCGCCTTCTCCATCTTCCCGCGCGGCGCCCACCCGATGGCGACCCTGGCCTCGTCGCTCAACATCCTCTCGGCCTACTACCAGGACGAGCTGAACCCGAACGACCCGGAGAAGCGCGCTCTCGCGACCGCCCGCCTCATGGCCAAGGTCCCGATGCTGGCGGCCTACGCCTACCGCGCCTCCAAGGGCGAGCCGACCATGTACCCGGACAACAAGCTGAACGCGCGCGAGAACTTCCTGCGCATGATGTTCGGCTTCCCGACCGAGGACTTCGATGTCGACCCGGTGCTGGTCAAGGCCCTGGACAAGCTGCTCATCCTGCATGCGGACCACGAGCAGAACTGCTCCACCTCCACCGTGCGCATGGTCGCCTCCTCCGGCGCCAACATGTTCGTCTCCATCGCGGCCGGCATCAACGCGCTGTCCGGCCCGCTGCACGGCGGCGCCAACCAGGCCGTCCTGGAGATGCTCGAGGACATCCAGAACAACCACGGCGGCGACGCGACCGAGTTCATGAACAAGGTCAAGAACAAGGAGGACGGCGTCCGCCTGATGGGCTTCGGCCACCGCGTGTACAAGTCCTACGACCCGCGCGCCGCCATCGCGAAGAAGACCGCCCACGAGGTGCTCGAGCACCTCGGCGGCGACGACCTGCTCGACCTCGCCATGAAGCTCGAGGAGATCGCCCTGGCCGACGACTACTTCGT
>JAEWGK010000156.1 GCA_023388385.1 Actinomycetes bacterium
CAGCGGTCCCAGCGCCACGGGCCGCCCAGCAGCCCGGCTCCGACGGACTCCAGGCCGCGCCACCACAGCTCGGCCCGCGGTCCGCCGCCGGAGGTCTCCGCGATGCCGCGCGTCGCCAGGCCCAGCCAGATGACCGCCCACACGCCGGTGATGGCCCCGCCCACCAGCCACAGCGGCCGGCCGCGGCGCATCGCCGCCACCGGCGCCAGGCCGCGCACGTACGCCGCGGCGGCGGTCAGGGCGGCCGCCAACGGCATCACCGCCAGGGACTTCTCGAAGAACCCGACCGCGAGCACCAGGACCGCCCCCGCCAGCCACAGGGTGCGGGGCGAGCGGGTGCGCGGATCGTCGTCAAGCACCGCGCGGGCCGCGAGCGCCGTCCACGCACCCAGCGCCATGTGCATCGGTAGCGCGTTGACCGCGGCCGACCACCACGTCGACCCCGGCAGCGTCAGCGGTGTGAACGCCGCGAACGCGACCGCCGCCCACGCGGTCCACGTGCGCCCCGCCAGGGCCCGCGCCGCCCGGGCCAGCAGCAGCGTCGCAGCCACCTGGGCAACGAGCATGAGCGCCACCGGAATCCACCACTCCCACGGCGCCAGCCGGTTGACGCCCGCCTGCAGCAGGAAGGCCAGGGGGGCGACGTGGCCGTCGTGCGGAGCCGCCCAGAAGTCCGGCGACCACATCGGGGTGCGGGCCGCGCGGCCGACGATGATGAAGTCGTCCCAATAGAAGGACCGCCCCGCCAGCACCGTCGCGTGCAGCGCGAACTGCACCGCGACGACGGCGAGCGTCAGCGCGCGCCACGTGCGGGGGCGCATCTCGGAGATCCCGGCGACGGCGGCGCGGGGGGCGTCGGAAACCTCTGCGGTGGGGAACGCTGCCATGCCGGTCAGACTACGGGGCGCCCCGGCATCGTGGGGTAGCATTGCCGTACCAGCGCACGGGAGCCCCGAGGAATCGAGGGGCTGAGAGGAGGGCGCGGATCGCCCTCGACCGTTGAACCTGATCCGGATCATGCCGGCGAAGGGAGTCGGCGCCCCGCCCCACCCGGCGGCGGCGTCCATCGGAGATGCCCCGTGCGTGCCCCCGGACACAGGAGAGCACGCCGCAATGAGCACCAGCGGAACCACCGCAACCACCGCCACCCCGTCGCGGGGTTGGCGCATCATCGACATCGTCACCGCCGCCGTCCTCGGCGTCGCGGTCGGCCTCGTCTTCGTGGTCTGGAACGTCGTCGGCGGCGCGCTGTTCACGTTCCTCGACGGCGTCACCCCGGGCTTCGGCGGCCTGGCCGTCGGCATCTGGCTGCTGGGCGGCGTGCTCGGTGGCCTCATCATCCGCAAGCCCGGCGCCGCGATCGTCGTGGAGCTCATCGCCGCCTGCGTCTCCGCGGGCCTGGCCAGCCAGTGGGGCATCTCGACCGTCTACTCGGGCCTGGCGCAGGGCATCGGCGCCGAGCTGATCTTCCTGATCGTCGCCTACCGCCGCTTCGGCCTGCCGACGGCGATGCTGTCCGGCGCCGCCGCCGGCCTCGGCGCGATCGTCCTCGAGCTGTTCATGTCGGGCAACATCGCCAAGTCGCTGGAGTTCAACGTCATCTACGGCGTCTGCGTCGTCCTCTCGGGTGCCGTCCTGGCCGGCGTCGTCGGCCACTACCTGGTTCGCGCGCTGGCCGCCACGGGCGCCCTCGACCGCTTCGCCGCCGGCCGCGAGCGCCGGCAGCTGGCGTGACGGACGCCGCGGTCCGGGCCCGCGGCTTCGGCTGGCGCCATGCCGGCCGGGCCAAGCCCGTCCTGGACGGCATCGACCTGGAGATCCCCCACGGCCAGAAGGTCCTCCTGCTCGGCGCCTCCGGTGCGGGCAAGTCGACGCTGCTGGCCGCCATCGCCGGCGTCCTGGGCCACGGCGACGATGGGGACGCCGAAGGCGAACTCCACGTCTTCGGCGGCCCCGCAGACGCCGCCCGCGGCGAGGTCGGCCTGGTGCTACAGGACCCGGACTCGCAGGTCATCAGCGCCCGCGTCGGCGATGACGTCGCCTTCGGCGCGGAGAACCTGGGCGTCGCCCGCGACGAGATCTGGCGCCGCGTCCGGCGCTGCCTGGACCTTGTGGGACTGGACGCCGACCTGGACCGCTCCACCGAGCGGCTCTCCGGCGGGCAGAAGCAGCGCCTGGCGCTGGCCGGCGTGCTGGCGATGGGCGCCCGCATCATCGCCCTCGACGAGCCGACGGCGAACATCGACCCTGCCGGCGTGGGGGACCTGCGCGACGCCGCCGTCCGCGCGGCGGACGCCACGGGTGCGACCCTGCTGGTCGTCGAGCACCGCGTCGACGCGTGGGTCGACCACGTCGACCGCATCATCGTCGTCGGCTCCGGCGGCGTCATCGCCGACGGGCGTCCCCGTGAGGTGCTGGACCGCCACGGCGCGGACCTGGCCTCCGCCGGCGTGTGGGTGCCGGGCCACGCCCCTCAGCTGCCGCCGGCCCGCCCGGTCGACCCGTCGGCCCCCGGCGCCGACGTCGCCCTGCGCGGCCGCGGCCTGTCCGTCGGCCACGAGAGTGATGCGCCGGTGCAGACAGGCCTCGGCGTCGATGTGCCCGCCGGGGCGTCGACGTGCATCGTCGGGCCCAACGGTGCCGGCAAGTCCACGCTGGCCCTGACCCTCGGCGGCCTGCTCGCGCCCATCGCCGGCGTCGTCGAGGCCTCGGAGTCGGTCCTCGCCGCCGGGCCGGCCCACGGCGCACGCGGCTCCCGCGTCCGCCGCCGTCTTCGCCGTGGGCCGCTGGTGCCGCCGGCGGCCCCGCACGGCTGGTCGTCCCGGCAGCTCGCCGCCCGCGTCGGCAGCGTCTTCCAGGTCCCCGAGCACCAGTTCGTCTGCTCCAGTGTGAGGGAGGAGCTGGAGCTCGGCCCCCGACTGCTCGGCCTCGGCGACGACGCCGCTGCCGCCCGCGCCGCGGAGCTCATGGAGCGCCTGCGGCTGGACCACCTGGCCCCGGCCAACCCGTTCACCCTGTCCGGAGGGGAGAAGCGCCGGCTGTCCGTCGCCACCGTCCTGTCCACCCGCCCGCGGGTGGTGCTGCTGGACGAGCCGACGTTCGGGCAGGACCGCCGCACCTTCACCGAACTCGCCCACCTGCTGCGGGAGCTGGCGGACGACGGCGCGGCCGTCGCATCCGTCACCCACGACCGGCTGCTGCGCGCCTCGCTCGGCGACCACGTCGTGGAGCTCGCCGTCCCGCCCCACGCCGCCGAGGAGACCCGCCCATGACCACCGCCGCCACCGCCGCCGACGCCACGGTGCCGTCGGCCCGCCGCGGGGAGACGACGGGCGTGCTCGCCCGCCTCAATCCCGTCAGCCGCGTCCTGGGCCTCATGCTGTGGACGACTCCGCTGGTCATCACCATCGACTGGGTCTCCGCCGCCGTGGCGCTGGCGTGCTCGGCGCTCATGGTCCCGCTCAGCGGCATCTCCCCGGGGATGGTCCTGCGCCGGGCTGTCCCGCTGCTCGTCGCAGCGCCGATCTCTGGGTTGTCGATGGTGCTCTACGGCGCACCGGAGGGCCGCCTCTACGCCAGCTTCCTGCTGGCCCATGTCACGGACAACTCGCTGGAGCTGGGCCTGGCCATCTTCCTGCGCGTCCTCGCCGTCGGCCTGCCGGTCATCGTGCTCACCGCCGGCATCGACCCGACGGATCTCGGCGACGGCCTGGCGCAGGTGCTGCGGCTGCCCGCCCGGTTCGTCCTCGCGACGATGGCCGGCGTCCGCCTGCTCACCCTCTTCATCGACGACTGGCGGGCCCTCACCCGCGCCCGCCGCGCCCGGGGCCTCGGCGACTCCGGGCGGCTGCGCAGGCTCGCGTCGCAGGTCTTCGCGCTGCTGGTCTTCGCGCTGCGCCGCGGCGCGAAGCTGTCGACGGCGATGGAGGCCCGCGGTTTCGGAGCCCCCGGCCCCCGCACGTGGGGGCGGATCTCCCGCTTCGGCGCCGGCGACTGGGTGCTTCTGGCCGTCTGCGCGGGCTTCGCCGCGCTGGCCCTCGGCGTCTCCGCGACGCTCGGCCACTTCCGCTTCCTGGGGATGTGACGGCGGACGTGATCGTGCTCATCGACGGCCGCTCCGGTGCCGGGAAGACCACGCTGGCCAGGCGCTGGAGCGCAGCGCTCGGCTGGCCCGTCGTGCACCTGGAGGACGTCTACCCCGGATGGGACGGGCTCGCCGCGGCGTCGGATGCCGTCGCAACGCAGCTGCTGAACCCTGCGGTCGCCTCCTACCGCCGCTGGGACTGGTGGGCGATGGCGCCGGCGGAGCGCGTCGCCGTTCCGCTGGGGCGCAGCCTCATCCTCGAGGGCTGCGGCGCGCTGACCTCAGCGAACCTCGCCGCGGCGCGCGCTCTCGGCGACGCGTGGGGCGTGTGGGTGGAGCTGGACGCCGCCCGCCGCCACGCCCGCGCCATGGCCCGCGACGCGCACTTCGGCGCCCACTGGCGGATGTGGGCGGAGCAGGAGGATGCGCACATCGCGGAGCACGACCCCCGCGGGGTGGCCGACTGGGTGCTCGACGGTGCCGCCGACCGTCGCCCCTGGTAGAGTCGTCTCCCACGTGCGCCCGTGCCTCGCCCCCCGTTGCTCCGCCGACCTTTCCGGGAGACGTCCGTTCATGAACCGCCGAGGGCTCCTCGCCGCCATCGCCATCGCTGCACCGCTGCTGTTCGCTCCTGCCGCCGTCGCCGCCCCGGGCGGCGCCGACGTTCTGCCGGGGTCCCTCGGGGACATCGCCGCCCCGGGCGGCCGGGCGCTGCCCGGGGCCGCCGACGCCGCCGGCGAACAGCCGTGGTTCTCCGCCGCGGTCCCCGTCACCGCCACCCGGGTCGTCGCGGTGGAGTCGACCGGCGGCTCCACGGCCACGCTGCGGAAATACGAGCGTTCCGGCGCGGGGTGGACCGCGATCGGCACGCCGGTGGACGCGATGGTCGGCAGGAACGGCCTCGGCGGGACCGCCAGGGAGGGCGATGCCCGGACCCCCGCCGGGGTCTACACGCTCAACTCCGCCTTCGGCCGAGCAGCGGACCCCGGGGCGACCGTGCCCTACGTCCAGGTCGACGACGACGACTGGTGGGTCGGCGACTCCGCCAGCCCGCTGTACAACACCCACCAGGAATGCGCCCCCGGCACGTGCCCGTTCGACGAGTCCCGCTCGGAGCACCTCGCCTCCTACGATGTCTACGACTACGCCCTGGTCATGGGCGTCAATCCGGCGCGCCGCCCCTACGGCGGTTCCGCTTTCTTCCTGCACGAGTCCAACGGGGCGCCGACCCTCGGCTGCGTCGCGGTGCCGACGGACGTCGTCCGGGATCTGGTGACGTGGGCCAACTCCACCACCTACATCGCACTGCGGTAGCCGCCGGGGCCATGCGCACGTCCCGGGCCCGCGTCGCCGGGACCGCCCTCGCAGTCCCGGGCCTGGCGTGGTCCGCCCTGCTCGCCGCAGGGGGAGTCCGCGCCGCCGCGGATCCGCTCATGAGGCCTCCGCGGCTGCCGGACCGGAGACCGCCCGCCTGGTTCCTGCCGGTCCTCGGGACCGTGACGGGCGCCGCGGTCGCCGCCGCCGGTACGGTCCTCCGCCGCGGCGGGGTCCGGGGGCGGGTCCTGCCGGGGCCGGTACGGGCCGTCGCGGCCGCCGGGCTCGTCGCCGCGGGCACCCCCGGGGTGTTCGCCCCCG
>JAEWGK010000227.1 GCA_023388385.1 Actinomycetes bacterium
CCCGCGACGCGCAACTGGGGGCTCGGCGACGGCCTGACCGCCGTCCAGGCGATCTCCCGGCCGGTCGACCCGGTGCCCGCCATCCGGGACGACACGGGCGCCGCCATCGTGGGCTACGCGCTGTTCACGGGCCCCGGCGTCACGGGGCCGTCATCGCGCGGCGGGCTGGTCGGCGAGGTGTGGGCCGGCGAGGACCCGCTGTTCAGCGGCACCGCCCACGGCGTGCAGGTGCGGCCGACGCCGGACGCCCCGGGCCTCGTCGCCGCGGAGGTGCCGCCGCCGGCGGAGGAGCCGGGCGGCGATGGCCCCGGCCGGGCGGGGGGCCGCGGCGGCCGCGGACTCCTGGGCCGCCTGTTCAGCCGCGGGCATGATGCGCCGGACCCCGACGAGGGCCTGACCGACGCCGCCGGCAACCCGCGCACCATGCACGGGCCGATGGTGGCACGCGCCGTCCAGATCGGCGGCCCGGGCTTCCGCTACGTCCACGACGGCATCGAGTCGAAGCGCCCCCGCGAGAAGGCCACCATCTACCGCCACCTGCGCGACCTGCAGCTGGTCCGGTAGGCCGCGGCCTCCCCGGGCAGCGGTGTGCACCCCGGGTGCGCGGGCCCGGGATATCGTCTGCGTCAGCGGCTGGGGCGGGGGCGGCCCGGGTCGCCCCCGTCGCCGTCCCAGACCTCCGGGGGCATGGCGGGCCGCTCCGTCGTGGGCGGCAGAGCGGCCACCGCGGACAGCCGCGACAGGCCGCAGACCTGCAGCAGGTCCACGACGATGGAACGGCACTGCGCGAAGATGACGATCTCGGACAGGGTCGCGCCCCCGACGACCCCGGCGTCCATGCGCGAGGCGAGGACGCGCAGCGCCCGGATCGCCTCCTCCTGCGTGACCGGGCCGCGGAGGCGCCCGTCGCCGCCACCCGACTCGCCGTCGGCGGCGTCGCCGTCGCCGACGCGGGCGACGCCGGACGCCACGGCATCGGCCTCCACCCCGGAGACGCGATCGGCGGCGACGCCCCAGGCGGGCACGCCGGGCAGCACCGGCGAGTCGTCGAGCAGCCGCCGCACCATCTGCGCGCATGACGCGGTGCCCTTCACCAGGGAGATGAGCTTCGGTGAGACCTCGACATGGTCCTCCGTCGCGGTGATGGCGCGGCGGGCGAGGACGCGGGCGTTGCGCATGGCGTTGTCGACGGGGTTGACGATGCGCGCGAACGTCCGCAGCTGGCGCCGGCGCCCCCACCACATCGGGGACACGCGGGCCTGCTCGGCCCCGCCGCCGACGGCCTGCACCATCGCGCTGATGTCGCCCTGCGAGGCGCGCCCAATCTGCAGGGCGGCGCGGATCCGGTCGCCGTCGCGCTCCTCCAGGCCCCGGCCGACGTCGTAGAGGATGTCGGCCACCAGCTCCAGGACCGACGCGATGGAGCGCCGCGACTCCACCACGGGATTGCGCGGGACGACGGCCATGACCAGCACGCCGATGATGCCGCCGACCAGCGCGTCGATCATCCGCTCGTACGTCGGGCCCGTGCCCGGCGGCATGATCGTCGCGATGAGCACCGCCGACGACGCCGCCTGGTTGACCACCAGCGGCCCGCGGCCGGTGAAGACGCCGACGATCATCGCCACCAGGACGCCCGCGGCGAGCTGCCAGACGCCCGGTCCGAGGATGCCGATGATGACGTCGCCGATGCCGACGCCCAGCGCGGCGCCGAGAACGAGTTCGATGGAGTTGTTGATGCGAGGCCCCGACGTCGTCACCGACAGCCCGATGAACGCCGCCATCGGCGCGAAGAACGGCTGGGCGTGGCCCAGCACGTCGAGTGCGAACCAGTACGACAGGCCCGCGGCCACCGCGGCCTGAAGGATCAGCAGCCAGCGGGTGCGGACCCGGTAGACGCCGGTGAGGAAGCGCGTGCGCGGCCGGGTGCGCCGCCGCACGGCCGCGGCCGCCCGGGACGCGGGATGCCGCAGCGCCTCGAGGTGGTCGATGCCGTCGCCGTCGCGTCGTCTAGCCATGTGCCCCTCCCGGGCGGAGCCTTCTACAAGCCGGTGGCGGCCACGGCGGACCGGTCGCAGTCCTGCAGCAGCGCCAGGCAACGGTCGTACTCGTCGTCCTCGCCGATCGCGCGGGCGGCCTTCGCCAGCGCGGAGATGGCCATGAGGACGCCGCGGTTGCCCTCATGCGACCACGGAACGGCGCCGAAGCCGCGCCAGCCGTTGCCGCGCAAGTGGTCGAGGCCGCGGTGGTAGCCGGTGCGGGCGTAGGCGTAGGCCGTCACGGCCTCCCCGTCGGCCAG
The DNA here is from genome assembly GCA_023388385.1 of Actinomycetes bacterium. Taxonomy (GTDB): domain Bacteria; phylum Actinomycetota; class Actinomycetes; order Mycobacteriales; family Mycobacteriaceae; genus Corynebacterium. Next base: position 2,300 of record JAEWGK010000227.1, read on the forward strand.
CGCGGCCTCCGCCAGCTCCGCCCAGGCGCGGGAGTCGCGCGGGCAGGCGCGGACGACGTCGGCGGGCACGGCACCGGCGGCGCGGGCGCGGTCCGCCTCCGGGAACGGGGGCAATTCGACGGGCTTGGGGGCGAGCATGTCGTTGAACTCCATGCGCCCCATCATGCCAGCGGGGCCGTCATCGGCGACCGGGCGCGGACATGCGGCCGCGCGCGGGCGCGCACGGGTGCGCAGCCGCCGGGCTGACGAAGGCTTCCGCCCCGGCTGGCTCAGCCCTCCATCTGCTCGCCGCCGTCGTCGCCGGCGCGGGCGACGATCTCGACGGCGCAGGCGAGGTCCTCCCAGCCCTGGCCCGCGGTCTTGTAGACGACGGGGCCGCGGGCGTCGGCGATCTCGGCGGCCAGGCCGGGCTCGGCGACGACGTCGCGCAGCGTCGACCAGTCGCCGTCGGCGAGGGCGCCCTCCTCGATGGCGAGGGCGATGTCGCCGCACTCCTCGCGGGCGACGCGCTCGTCCTCGACGATGACGGTGGAGCGAGCGATGAGATCGCCCGGGACCTCGCGGCGCTTCGGATCGTGGGCGCCCATTGCGACGATGACGGCGTGATCCGTGACCTCGGCGTCGGCGATGACCGGCTCGGCGGAGGAGGTGGCGCAGATGATGAGGTCGGCGCCCTCCGGCAGCTGCGTCGACACCTCGTGCGGGACGGGGCAGTCGATCTCGCGCTCGGTGCGGACGACGAAGGTGATGTCGACGTCGCCGTCCTCGCCGCCGAACAGCTCCTGCACGCCGGCGGCGTGGGAGACCGCCTGCGGACCGCCGCCGACGATGGCGACGTGGAGGGTGACCGGGCCGGAGGACTCGCGCAGGACGCGGGCGTTCTCGCGGCGGCGGCGGACGATCTCGAGGATGCCCGCGAAGGACAGCGCCGGGGTGCGGATCTCGGTGATGGCCGTGCCATCGAGCACCGCCACCGGGGCCAGGGTGTCGCCGTCGCAGAGCACGTAGACGCCCTGGATCGTCGGCAGGCCCCGCTCGGCGTTGCCGCGGTGGACGGTGAGAAACTTGACGCCGGCATGATCGCGCGACGCCGACGGCATGGTGAGCAGCTGCCTCCCCTCCCCGACGTCCGCACCGGTGCGGGGGATGTCCGCGGCCGGGTCGACGCCGTCGAGCAGCGCCTCCCGCAGGACGTAGGTGGCCCTGCCGACGCTCAGCGTGGACCGGACGGTGCTGGAGTCGTAGAAACGCATGGGCCCACCGTACCCGGGCGGTCACCCCCGCCGTGAACCCCCGCCGCCCGGGGACAGGTGGCATCGCCCACATTTTCCGTTATCCTAAGGTCAGGTTTCGTTGCACCGAACTTCATCGGTCGCCTATGTGGGGCGGCCCGTCCGGCGCGCGATTCCCCACGGAACCCCGGGGACCTCCGCCCCGGGATCCGGCCGTGCGAATGCGATTCGTCCTAGCCTGCACCGCGCGGCGCCGAACCCGACCCGATCACCGATCGGGCCGGGTTCCGGCGTTTCTGGTCGGCGAGGGCAGGCGGGGGTCGTCGCAACGCACGATCGCAGGTACTGCGACCGCACGTCACGGGATGCGTGACGACGCGCCCCGCGAGACCCCTACGGCTCGCGCGTGGCGGCGGGGTCGCCCTCCTCGGGCCCGCGCCTCGCGTCCCCCTCGGCACGGACAGAGTCGGCGGACACCGCGGCGGCGGCCTCCATGAGCATCCAGCCGGACAGCTGCACGGACAGGCAGCGCTCGGCGGCCGCGGCCGCACCCGACGGCTTGGCCACGAAGCCCCCGCCGCGGGGGAAGACCGCGTCGGCGTTCCAGTCGCCGGGGAACAGCGGCAGGCCGTCGACCTCGAGGCGGTGCTGCCACGCGGCCTCCGCACTGTGCAGGACCAGACGGCGGCAGATGCGGCGCGTCGCCCGGCTCATCCGGTCGTCCTGCGGCAGCCGCATCGCGGCCTGCGCCAGATAGCGCACCAGGATGCCGTCGAAGAGGCCGCCGTCGCCGGAGCCGCCGCCGGCGATGACCGCCTTCGGCGTCGCCAGGTGCGTGGCGACGGCGTGGACGAGCTGGTGGACGCGCGTGAGCTGGCGCGTCGCCGCCTCGGACTCCCCGCGATCCTCCAGCGCGAGGGCCAGCTCCAGGCAGGCGCCGATCATGACGCCCTGGTTGTAGGAGTAGATGGTCCGCACGGTCTCCTCGCCGCTCATGGACAGACGGATGCCGTCCATGATGAGGCCCCGGGAGTCGACGAGGTTGGCGAAGACCCAGTCGACCATCGCCACGGCCTCGTCCAGGCGGCCGAGGCGCGCCAGCAGGATGGCGGCCGGGCCGTTGGCGGGGACGTTGAAGAACAGGTCGCCCTCGCGCCACGGCAGCACGCCGAGGTCGGCGTCGATGCCGGCGGTCAGCGCGTCGATGAGCCGGCGCAGGGTGCGGTTCGGGCGCCTCCGGCCCTGCTGCTCCTGGATGCGCAGCAGCGCCAACGCCATCCACGCCCGGTCGTCGTAGTAGCGGTTGGCCGACAGCGGCCCGAGGTTGCGCAGGCGGATGCCGCGCACCGCGTCGGCGACGCCCCGGCCCTTCGCCTTCGACGGCAGCCGCACGTACGCGTCGACGAGGCAGTCGACGTAATGGGCCTGCCACCAGTAGTGCCAGGTCAGGAAGAACTTGTCGCGGGCCGGCGCCGGCCACGAGACGACGCCGAGGTTCGTGCGGGGCAGGCTCCACAGGCTGGCGGCGTGGCGGTCGCGGATGGCCTGCTCCGCGACGTCGGCGCGGTAGGCCCAGTTCTCCGCCTCGGTGCTCGTCGGTCCGATCATCGTCCCCAGCGACCTCTCTCTCCTGCCGGTGCGGCGCCGCACGCGCAGCGCATCCCAGGCCATGATAGTTGCGGGATCACGAAACAGTCACCGTGAACGCCCCCTGCCCGCGAGTGGGGCCGGGGCGGGGCTGGGGAGAGGCCGGCGCTACGCATCACCAGGCGTCGCCGAGGTCCGCGTGGGCGCGGATCCACGCGTGCGCGGCGATGCCCGCCGCGACGCCCGCGTTGATGGAGCGCGTCGACCCGAACTGGGCGATGGACACGGTCATGTCCGCAGCGGCACGGGCCTCCGGCGTCACCCCCGGACCCTCCTGCCCGAACAGCAGCAGGCAGTTACGCGGCAGCTCCGTGGTCTCCAGCGGCACCGAGCCGGGGACATTGTCGACGGCGACGACCGCCAGCCCCCGCTCCCGCGCCCAGGCGACGCAGTCCGCGACCGTCTCATGGTGCAGCAGATGCTGGTACCGGTCGGTGACCATCGCACCGCGGCGGTTCCAGCGACGCCGGCCGACGATGTGCACCGCCGCGGCCGCGAAGGCGTTGGCCGTGCGGACGACGGTGCCGATGTTCATGTCGTTCTCGAAGTTCTCGATGGCGACGTGCAGCGGGTGCCGGCGGCGGTCGATGTCCGCCCGGATGGCCTCGCGGGTCCAGTAGCGGTAGGCGTCGACGACGTTGCGGCGGTCCCCGCCGTCCAACAGCTCGGGGTCGAACCGCGGGTCATCGGGCCGCGGCTCCCCCGGGTGCTCCTCCTCCCACGGGCCGACGCCGACGCGCCCGGCGCCCCACTCCGTGGGGCCCGGTGCGGGATCGGGTGCCGTCATCGGGCATCGCCCGCGGCGGAGGCGGTGCGCTGCTCCTCCACCGCGGCGAGGCCCCGGACCAGCAGCAGCTGCGCCAGGCAGTAGGTGTCCATCACCGCGGCATCCAGGGCCCGGCGAGCCAGGCCGCCGCGCGGGCGGGTGAACAGGCTGCGGGCCATGAGGATCGTGTCCGAGATCAGGAACACGTTCGCCCCGTGGGAGATGCCGTAGGCGGCGTCCCCCACCGGCAGCCCGGTCACGGCGTCACGGTCGACGGGGCCCGCGCCGCGGACCAGCGCGCGATCGTCGCCCAGCACACCGGTGAACGCCAGCAGCGGCCCGTACAGCAGCGCGGCGGGCAGGAAGCCCGGCCGCCGCAGGGCGACCAGCGCGGCTCCGCCGGCGGCGGCCGGAGCGCGCAGGGCAATGCCCGCCGCGGTCGGCCGGGCGCCGTTGCGCCACATGAGGCCCTGGTGGGACAGCTGGGTGACGGCGAACGCCGCGGAGCCCCGGTTGAGGGGCGGGTCCTCCGGCATGAGCAGCAGGTCACCGAGCCAGGCGCCGGCGAGGCCGACGAGCAGCGCCGCGGCACCCCCGTCGCCGATGGTGCGCCGGCGGCGGACGACGCCCGCCGCCAGCAGCGGCATGAGCAGGGACTTCGACGCCTTCCGGGGTTTCTCCCACCCCGCCAGCGACGACACGACGTTGACGCCCCAGGCGCCGATGTAGGCGAAGGTCTCCGGCTCGCGGCGGAAGCTGGCGAGCACCGCGGAGTCGAGGGCCGCCAGGCCCTCGCGCGTGCGGTCGACGACGGTGTCGCGGAGGGTGCGCGGATCGATCATGTGCGGCTCCCCGTCAGGCGAGGCCCAGGTCGTCGAGGCCGAGGAGGCTGCGGTACTCCAGCCCCTCGGCGCGGATGACGTCGGCGGCGCCGGTGGCGCGGTCGACGACGGTGGCGACTCCGACGACCTCCGCGCCGGCCTCACGCAGCGCGGCGACGGCGGTGAGCGGGGAGTTGCCCGTGGTCGTGGTGTCCTCGACGACGAGGACGCGCCTGCCGACGACGTCCGGGCCCTCGATGCGACGCTGCATGCCGTGCTTCTTCGCCTCCTTGCGGACGACGAAGGCGTCGATGTCGCGGCCGTCCGCATGCATGACGGAGGTGGCGACCGGGTCGGCGCCGAGGGTGAGCCCGCCGACAGCGGCGAAGTCCCAGTCCGCGGTGAGCTCGCGCAGCAGGGCACCGATGAGCGGCGCGGCCTCGTGGTGCAGGGTCGCGCGGCGCAGGTCGACGTAGTAGTCGGCCTCCCGGCCGGACGACAGCGTCACCCTGCCGTGGACGACGGCGAGCTCGCGCACGAGCTGCGCGAGGCGGTCTTTCTTCTCCTGGTCGACTGCGGGAGCGGTCATCGCTTGGTGCCTTCCTGTTCTGTGTCGTCGTTGTCCGTGCCGTCCGCGGGGCCGGCCGGCCGGTCCTCAGCGGGGTCTCCGGCGGCGGGGTCGGCCACGGCCGGGCCGTCCCCGAAAATGCCGGATGGCGCGTCACCGTCGCGAAGGACCCGGACCCCCGTGCGCGGGGCGCGGACGTGGTCCGGATCCTGCCCGAGCGCGGGCAGCTCCGAGGCGGAATCGCCCGCCCCCGATCCCAGGTCCCGGAATTCGCCGTCGCCCATGCGCCTGCCGACGGATCGGCTGGGCATGTCGACGGGCTCCGCCGGGGCGACGGGTGCGGGCCGCCACACGGGGTCCTCGTCCTGCGGCTCGGCGGGCGAGGCCGCGGGCGCGTCCGGGACGGCCCGGAGGTGGCGGTCCATCGGGCCCGCCGCACCGGCCGGAGCTCCGCGATCCGCGGAGTCCCGGTCCGTGCCCGCGTCGCCGGCGCGGGGCCGGGTCGGGTCCCACGTCGCGGGGTCCAGCGAGCGGCCGCCGTCCGTCGGCGGCAGACGGCGCGCGACGCCGGAGAACTCCGCGACCGCCGGCAGCGCCTCCTCCCACTGCTCCGGGCCGGACTCGCGGGCGAGCAGTGCGATGGCCCACTCCCCCTCGGCCCACAGGGCCTCGACGCAGCCCGGCATGCGCCGCACGGAGTCGATCTCCGCTGCGGTGAGCAGGCGGCGGACCAGGACGGGGTCGGTCGAGGCGACGGACCCACCGGGGACCTCCTCCACCAGGCTCAGGCCGTCGCCGCGGTCGCGCGCGAACTCCAGCACGACGTCGGAGCCCGCGTCGCGCCGCAGGGCGATGACGGTGCGGCCGCCGACGTCGGCGAGACGCAGCTCGCTGCCGTAGGCGAATCCGCTGACGACGTCGCGGGCCTGCCCCTCCGGGGTGCGGGCCCACACGGCCGACAACCGGGGATCGGCGCGGGTGTACTCGCCGTTGATCTCCCGGGCCCACGCGCGGCGGGCGCGGCGACCGTGACGTGGGAAGCGCAACCGGTCCGCCAGCCCGGCGAACGGGCCGGTGCGGACCGCCCGGGGATGACGCGCCGCGGCACCCTCCATCTCCCGACCGGCGGCGTCGTGCAGATCCGCGTCGTCGGCGGCGGCCGCGTCGTCGGCGGCGGCCGCGTCGCCGTCGGTCGCAGGGGTATCACCGGTGCGGTTCGGGTCCTCCGAGGGCTCGTCCTCATCCGCGTTCAGGTCGACCCCGCCGGTCGTATCATCCGCGTCGTCCGCGCCAGGTCCGACGTCGTCGACGAGCTCGGCGTCGACGTAGCCGTCGTCACGCATCCCGTCGTCCCCGGCCTCCAGGGCCGCGGGAGCCGCGTCGCCGGCGAATTCCCCGCCATCCTCATCCGGGAAGGGGCCTCGGTCGGACTCCCCGTCCTCGGAGTCCGCGCGGCGCCCGCGGCGGCGCCGGCCCTTGCCGCGGCGCGAACCCGTGTCGTCGTCCCGCCCCGGGGTTCGCCGGATCATCGCCGGCACCCCGTTGGGGCGGGCCGCGCCGACGATGCGAGC